>NZ_MIIZ01000661.1:0-5243 GCF_001743005.1 Shigella sp. FC1967
GTTTTTTATCTTTTTTAAATACTGGTTTTCCTATTTTAAAAAAAAATAGCCCAATAAAAACATTGGGCTATTTAATTAAATATATATCTAATTATTTAAAACAATTGTTATTTAGGTGCTCTTTCAAGCAAAAATGCACGTAGTTGAGCAAAATCAGCAGGTAAAAAATGTGAAAGTAATTCTTTGTCTGCACGCTCAGCAAGCTCTTTAGGTAATGGTAATTCGCCACCTAAAATACGTTCAACACTTTCTTTAAACTTCGCAGGATGAGCCGTTCCTAAGAATAAACCATATTCACCCTCTTGAAGTCCATCACGCAATAAACGATAGGCAATGGCAGCATGAGGCTCTGAAATATAGCCTTTCTTCGCGAGTTCACGCACCGTTTCTTCTGTGGTTTCGTCACTCACTGACCCATGGGCAAGATCCGAAAGATCCCAGCCTTTACGACGATATAACTCTTCAATACGTGGCCAGTTATTTGGTTGGCTAACATCCATCGCATTAGAAAGTGTCGCAACAGTACGATGAGGTTCCCATTTACCATTATCTAAATAACGAGGAACAGTGTCGTTTGCGTTGGTTGCGGCAATAAAACGCTTAACCGGTAATCCCATCGATTTAGCCAATAAGCCCGCGGTTAGATCCCCAAAATTACCACTTGGTACTGAAATCACTAGCTGCTCATGTTTTTCTGCTGGGATTTGTGCAACCGCTTCAAAGTAATAACAAATTTGAGCAAGTAACCGGCTGATATTAATAGAGTTAGCTGAGTTCAAATACATGGTTTTCTTTAAGAACTCATCATCAAAAGCTTGTTTTACTAATGATTGGCAAGCATCAAAATCATCTTTAATTGCCACTGTGTGAATATTTTCACCTAATGTACAGAACAGTTTTTCCTGTAACGGACTGATTTTGCCTTCAGGATAAAGAATCACAACTTGTACATTGTCTAATTTGTAGAAAGCATGAGCCACTGCTGCACCAGTATCACCTGATGTTGCTGTTAAAATAGTGACAGGTTGGTTGCCAGCCACTTCTGACAACATTTGCGCCATAAAGCGACCACCAAAGTCTTTAAATGCCAGTGTCGGACCGTGGAAAAGCTCTAAACAACTCACATCATCTTCAACTTGAGTTACTGGCGCAGGAAATGCAAATGCGGTGCTAATACGTTTTGCTAAGACATCCGCAGGAATTTCATCACCAATAAAAGCGGTTAAAATACGGCTACTACGTGTTGCAAAATCAAGCGCTAATAATTCATCAATTTCAGCTTTAGAAAACGTAGGTAAGTCTTGTGGAAAAAAGAGCCCTTGTTGTTTACCCAAACCTTGTTTGACCGCTTGAGCAAAACTGACTTGCTCTTGATTATCTTTCAAATTATATAATTTCATGACTTATCCTATCTGTCTTGCGCCACGCGTATCTATACGGCAGATATGTACAAAACCTTCACTGTTTTGTACGTAGTTTTGTTTCAGCCATTCGGCCATCTCTTGTGCAAATTCTAATGAATCACTAATTGTAAAAATGGTAGGGCCTGAGCCTGAAATGCCACAAGCTAATGCGCCTTTCTTCTGCGAAGCCTCTCTGGCTTTTTCAAATCCAGGAAGAAGTTGAGTACGATAAGGCTCTGCAATCACATCTTGCATCAGATTAGCAGCTAACCCTGATTGCCGAGTATGACAGGCATGAATAAAACCAGATAAATAACGACCGTGGTTAATGATGTCTGCTTTAGAGTATTGTTTTGGTAAAATCGCTCTAGCTTCAGCCGTAGAAACTTTAATTCCTGGATATGCCATGACCCAATACCAATCATCAAAGGTGGGTACAGACTGACAAATAGTGCCATTTTGTTCCAAAATCAGTTGCAGCCCCCCTAAATAACAAGGTGCAACATTATCATAATGCACACTACCTGAAATACGGCCTTCAAGCTCCCCCATCATCAGTAATAATTGTCTTTCATCAAAAGGCTTTTGGGCAAATTCATTAAGCGCAACCAATGCGGCAACAACAGAACAAGCACTTGAGCCTAAGCCAGAACCAATTGGCATATTTTTCTCAAGTGTCATTGCAACAGAAAGTTTTTTGCCTAACTTTTCACAAAATAACTGCCAGCATTGATACACAATATTTTGCTTAGGATCTGAAGGCAATTTGCTAACAAAGTGCCCTCTACTTTCGAGTGTAAATGCCGAAGCCGCTTCAACGGTGACACAATCACCCAGTAATTGCCCATCAATAGGTGAAACTGCCGCGCCGAGGACATCAAATCCGACACTCACGTTGCCTATTGATGCCGGTGCATAAACTTTAACCACGCTTAAACTCCCAATTTCCATGATAAGGTACGTAATACATCTGCAAACACCCCAGCAGCAGTAACATCATTACCAGCACCATATCCACGTAATACCAATGGAATAGGTTGATAGTAGCGAGTGTAAAAGGCTAAAGCATTTTCACCATTTTTCACTTTAAACAGAGGATCATTTGCATCAACTGCCATTATTTTAACTTGGCATTTGCCTTCATTAATGATGCCGACATAACGTAATACCTTACCTGCTTTTTGTGCTTCTTCGACTTTAGCATCAAATTCAACATCAACTTGAGGTAAACGGTTTAAGAAGCTTTCTACATCACCTGAGCTATCAAATGAAACAGGCAGTACAGGCTCTACATCGATATCAGTTAGCTCTAATTTATAACCCGCTTCACGCGCTAAAATAAGCAATTTACGCGCAACATCCATACCGGAAAGATCATCACGAGGATCTGGCTCGGTAAAGCCTTTATCTTTTGCTAAAAGCGTCGCTTCAGATAAGCTTTTACCTTCATCTAATTGACCAAAAATGTAAGATAATGACCCTGAAAGAATACCATTAAATTGAACTAACTCATCGCCTGCGTTTAGCAAGTTTTGTAAGTTTTCAATCACAGGCAAACCCGCACCTACGTTAGTGTCATATAAGAACTTACGGCGTGAAGCTTCCGCAGCGTGTCGAATTTGATAGTAATAATCCATCGACAGCGTATTCGCTTTTTTGTTTGGTGTAACCACGTTAAAGCCATTTTGTAAGAAATTTGCGTATTGTTGCGCAATTTCTTCGTTTGATGTGCAATCAACGATCACGGGATTTAAGAAGTGGTACTCTTTTTCTAAACGAATAAGCTGGCTAAAGCTAAAAGGCGCTTTGGCTTCTTTTAAAGCATGTTGCCAATTATCTAAATCAATACCTTGCATATCTGTCAGCATCGCTCTTGAGTTAGCGATCCCACACACACGAAGATCGATATGCTTATTTTTCAACCATGCTTGTTGACGATGAATTTGTTCAATTAATGCGCTTCCCACACCACCCACACCCACAATAAAGACTTCAACGATTTGATTGGTGTTGAAAAGCATTTGATGGCATAAACGCACAGCATTGGTTGCCGAATCATTAGCAATAACAGCTGAAATTGAGCGTTCTGAAGAGCCTTGAGCAATCGCAACGATATTAATATTGCCACGAGTTAATGCAGAGAAAAATCGCGCTGAGATCCCTTTTAAAGTGCGCATACCATCACCTACAACAGAGATGATAGCGACGTTCTCCATGATATCTAATGGATCAAGTACACCATCTTTTAATTCTAAATAGAACTCATCTGATAATGCTTTTTGCGCTCTAATCAGTTCTTTTTGTGGTACGCAAAAGCTGATGCTGTATTCAGAAGAAGATTGTGTGATCAGAACAACAGAAATACCCGCTCTCGACATAACAGAAAACACACGAGCAGCCATCCCTACCATACCTTTCATACCTGGACCTGATACATTGATCATCGCCATATTATTAAGGTTGGTGATCCCTTTAACGGGTGTACTATCGTCTTTTTGACCATCACCAATTAATGTACCTGGCGCATCAGGGTTGCCTGTATTTTTTATTAAACAAGGAATTTGGAATTGAGCGATTGGTGCAATAGTACGAGGATGGAGTACTTTAGCGCCGAAGTAAGAGAGTTCCATCGCTTCTTGATAAGACATGCCTTTTAACAGACGCGCATCAGGAACTAAACGAGGGTCACAAGTATAAACACCGTCAACATCTGTCCAAATTTCACAACACTCCGCACGTAAGCAAGCCGCTAATACAGCAGCAGAGTAGTCTGAACCATTGCGACCTAATACTACGAGTTCATTCTTTTCATTACCCGCAGTAAAACCTGCCATTAAAATTATATCGTCTTTTGCGATATTGAGTTCTAAGATGCGGCGAGTAGACTCAGGAATATCAACTGTCGATTCTAAATAATGACCTTGGGCGAGTAAATTTTTGACAGGATCGATCACTGTAACATTATAGCCACGAGCCTGTAGAACAGATCCCATAATGGCGATAGAAAGTTTTTCACCACGGCAAATCATCGCTGCATTGATGCTATCAGGGCATTGGCCTAATAAAGCGATCCCGTGAAGAATATGTTTGATCTCTGCAAATTCACGCTCAACTTTATCTTTTAAACCCTCATAATCAAAACCAGGTTGTTTTTCTCTTAAACCTTGTAATAAGTTGGCAAAAATTTGCTCGGCTTCTCGTACTTGAGTGAGAGGATCTTCGCCTTCTGCCGTTTTTTCAATCATTGCAACCAAGTAGTTGGTTATCTTGGCTGGTGCTGATAATACAAGAGCGACTTGTCCCTGCTCTCTTTTTTTTCTCAGCGATATCAGCAACATTCAGCACACGCTCTGCGTTGGCAACTGAAGTTCCTCCAAATTTTAACACTCGCATACAGCTCTCCTGATTTTTCACCCAAAAAAAAAACCCGCATTTCTCAATGGCGGGCTTTTTTCGATTTTCGTTTTTTTATATGCGACAGCCCGCCCCGCAATATAAAATTCCGGTGGTGGTGGTAATAATTGTCATTTTAGCTGGGCTGTAAATACGCATAACTATCCTGTCTGTCTCAAATTTAGTTTGACTATATACTGGTTAAAGCAAAGCGAGAGAGATGTCAAATTTTTTCTTTTTTTTCACCAAAAAACAAACTCAAATTAAGTAAAATATATTCGAACCTTACGCCTATTGTAGTATACATATTGCTATCACTACGGGTTAAATAAAGAAAAATAAAGCTACCATTTTAGAGTTATTTGGGGGATTTGTACTTTTTATAAGGAATAAGGTATTTTTATGCTACTTTTAAAATTGTGTAACAAAAACTGGAAAAAAAAAAAA
>NZ_MIIZ01000662.1:0-5224 GCF_001743005.1 Shigella sp. FC1967
TACTCCACAAATAAAGTGCCGCCTGCAGTGAAATTACCGGGGTGCCAATTCACTATTTTCTTTTTTTCACTAATACTGCCCAAATTTTTTTCAGGGGTTATTCAAATTAACCGAGTATTTTTTTATTTTAAATCAATAATAGAATCGCCCATCATAAATTTTACAGCTAATTCATTAATATTGGTTCTCAGGCCATTAGGATCGAAGCTACTTTTACTTCCATCAATCGATAAATACATATTCCAGTTATTTAAATTTTCTTCACACGTAATTTGGTAATTAATTTCTCTTTTTTGGTCATAATCTTTGATTGTTTTTATCGCCACAGGACCAAAATTCACCTCAATCATATTGCCATCATTCACTTTACAAGGTGGTGGTGTTAATAAATTACCTTTAATCAGTACTTGTGCTTCATTATCTTTTGCCAAACTAAGTGAAGATGATATTGAAAATAAAAATAACATGATGAGGAATGGATAATAATGCATATTGTTTATTCCTCTGTTAATTGTAATAAACCTGCATGGTTGCAGTTGCATTAAAAGTGCCCGTTGGTAGTGCCGAGCCACTTTTTTTAACGAGTACAGCATAAAGCGCGGGGGGTGTTTCATATTTAAATTGGAACGAATTTCCCATATAAATATTGTTATCTTCAGCTTTAAAGAGCACACCTAAGTTAGTTACACTTGTTTTTAGGTAACGAGTGTCAAATCCTGCATTATCGCCTGTGAATTTTATCGACATATTGGGATTACCTGTTGTTTTACAATCCAAGGTGTAATCCATTTTTTGTTTATAATTTTCATTTTCTATTCTTGTGGTCATCACATCATTAAAATTCACTTCGATAGGTTTACCATCGTTAATCTTGCAAGGACGTGACTCTACACTCCCGCTCACCGTGACTTTTAAAAAACCAGAAACGGCCCATGCAGAAGGAGAAAGAAAACTCATACAAAAAAACAGTATTACACCTCGGAATATAAGCATAATGATTACGCCTTCTTATCTTTGATATTGGCTGAACAAATATTTCCACGGCATTGGAAAGTAAGTTCAACCAAACCGCCAAAATCATTGAGATATTCAATTGCTGGCGCTGCGCCTAAATCACCGACTTCTGTACCTAATGTACGTTGACCAAAAGGTTCAATCATCACCGCCTCAAACCCCTTAACCTCAGTATTATTTTTTCTCACTTTGGTGATAGTCAGATAATAAGGTGAAGGATTTTTCACATTGTAATGTCCGCCCTGTTTTTCAATCACAATGTCTTTTTCCATTGGATTAGCCTCTAAACGGCTAGGTACAACAATGCTCTTTGGTCGATAAAACATCTTAATTTTTGTCTGTAATGCAATTTGCAAAACATTGGGAGAATCACTACGAGGAGGAATTTCACGCACATTAAGATAATAAATACTTTCTCGATCAGTCGGTAACATATTCGTTGCTGGCAATGCTTGTATTTTTATTTGGCTTTTGTTTCCAGCTTCAATGCGTTGAACTGGCGGTGTTACCACAAAAGGAGAATTAATCTTTTCATCATGGCTATTTTCAAGCCAAGACTGTGCTAGGTAAGGTTTAGATTGATTTTCATTTTCTAAAATCATACTGACTGAGCGCTCACCTTCATTATATAAAACACGAGTTCTATCTAATGCGATAGCGGAATAAGCGGATTGAGAAAAAAAGGCAAAGTGTAACAATAGCGCCCAATGTTCTTATGTTGATATATTTCATTTCATTCACCGTTGACTTAAATTTAATTACTTACAAGGAAGCAATAACATATTGCTTAAATTATTTTCTAGCACTTGAGGTAATTGAAATTGGCAAGTTTCACCATTCCACGCAAGGTCTAACGTTTCACCTGCTTTTACACCTGATAAATACACAAAACCGTCATCTGAAATAATGCCGACTTCTAATTTGTCTTTGTTATAAACACTAGCACCAAAAGGAGGATGTTTATTATTTTCCGTGGTGATCACCGCTAAAACTTTTTCACCTTCAACCACATTAAATTTGCGATAACCAATCGCTCCTTCGGTTAACGTGGCATATTGCGATGATTGAACAGCATCGGCTTTCTCAGGAAGATTATTAATATCAATTGTGATATTGCTACGAGAATAATTTTGTACGCCCATTAAAACCGCTTTACCGTGACGGTTGGTTTCAATCGGGGTGAGTCCCGTTCTAATGGGAATATCTTGAACATTATTGGTATCAACCAATATGCGTGAATTGCCCATTGAGGTCACACGGTGGAATGCACCGCCTTCTGGCGTGACGGTTATTCCGCCCATCAATTGCATTGATAAGGCACTTTGATTGCTCTCAGTATAGGTTCCACTCGTGGTAAGCTTGGCTAAATTGCCATCATAATTATAGAACCCAGAGAGATTAACTTTATTGCTATCCCAAGTTCCTGCTGAAAGATTATAAGTACTACGATCATTTAAGCGCTCATAATAGTTAACACTGTTGTTTGTATTATGACGATTAAACGATCCCGAATAACTAATATTGGCATCATTACGCTCAAGTGGCACCCCCAATGACACATACACCCCTTCATCATTGTTATAACTAGATTCCACTTTATAAGCTGACAAATTAATCGAAAGATTTTTAAAATCAGCCCAATCAAAATAACTTGAAACCGTAAAGCTGTAGTTATCTGTTGAAGGGCGATTCCAATAGGTTTGGCGAGAATAGTTTAAATAGGTATTAATATTATAATTAGGGAACGCCGTACCAAATACCGCAGTATAAAGTTCTTTACCACTATCGATCTCAAGTCCTCGATAACGCCCATCTAAAAACTGCGTCATACTTAAGTAATCACGTTGAGAAAAGCGATAACCTGCAAACGTTATCTGACTATTTATTTCATCAAATTGTTTTGAATAGGTCACATTATAAGACGTACCAGATAAGGTTTTATCATCAAAGTTACTGCCCATTTCAGCGCGTGAAGCGGAAATATTAAAAGAGAGCACCCCAAATGGGGCCAAGTCTTGCCCTAAACCTAAAGCGATATTTTGATATTCCGTTGATGCCAATAATCCACCATAAAGCGTGGTGTTATTCGCCGCCCCCCATGAAAATGATCCTAATGAAAATGCGGGACCTTCTGTATCATGTTCATTTTTAGTGGGTTTACCCATTACCAATTTGTATAAAAACTGTCCTGGTCGAGTCAGTGTTCCTAAACGTGAGGTTTCCATTTTAAATCGTTGAACAGAGCCGTCTTGTTCTTCAATAGAAACATCTAAGGTACCGCCCCCGAATGTATTGACATCTTGAATACGAAACGGCCCTGGAGTGACTTCATTTTGGTAAACAATACGCCCATCTTGGCGAACAACTACCGTAGCATTTGTTCTCGCCACGCCAGCTATCTCCGGTGCGTAGCCTTGTAAGCGAGGTGGGATCATTGCATTATCGCTTTCTAAAGAAGCGCCCAAATAACGGAAACTATCAAAAAGTTCAGAGGATAAATATTGTTCACCTAACGTAAGTTTTGCACCTAAAGAACGAATAGCACGAAAGACATAAAGCTGATTCCAGCGCCATGATTTCTCATCACTATTTAAATTCCCGCCAGACGCTTGCCAGTCAGAACGAAAACGCCATGCCCCCATATTAATGCCCATAATACCGGTAATATTGGTGCCAGTTTCGGTGCCTTTACCATTATGTTCATAGCGAATTAGACGGTTATTCATATTGTAATCAACAAAAAAACCAGCAATGCCATCATCCCAACGAGAAGGCGGATCCCAACTCGGATCTTGATACTCCATAAAGGCTTGAGGAATACTGATATTGAGAATGCCGGTATAGAGATCACCTACTGCATTCATATTAGGAACTGAACGGAAATCAAGACACTGAATATTATTCGTTGTTAGCCAAGTGACTTTTTTTTCCCATTCAGGCTTTAAACCCAAAAGAGGATAAACATCTGGAGTAATACAAGGAATAGAGAGTTCTGCGTTGTAATCTGGTGCAAAAAAGAGTATCGGTTCTTCGTTTCTTACTCTTTGTTTATTAACGTCTGTGACCAAAAAATGAGAGCCAGGCTGAATATAGTTTGCATAAGAAAATTTTGTAAAATCGGTATTTTCAATACCTTTATCTGTTAAGAAGTCGGTATTAAAATCGACTGCTTCTTCTGCAGAAACAGGTAACGAAAAAGGGAAAAAGAATAAAAGCATTAACTTTTGTGATCGTATTTATTTTCATGCTTTTCATTTTGCTATGCCATCCTCAGCATTATTAACAGAAGATAATATTGATGAGATGCATGGCGCCTAGACGCCACACATCTTATTAAATAAAAAACAACAATTATTCGTAAATAACTTTGAAGTTAGCTACTGTGTCGAAAGAACCCGTTGTTGCTTTCTTATCATCTGCCTCATTACCTTTCACATAAGCGGCGAATTGCAGAGTAGTAACAGAACCATCACCATTACTTAAAGCATGACCTGTTGCTGGGAAACCTTGACCAAAAGTGATTGGGTTATTACCACGGTCAGTGATAACAATACCTGCGTTTTGCACTTTGCCACCTAGACCCAGTAATTCACCCGTATAACCGTCAAAACCACTTACAGTTGCGCCCGTAAATGACACTTTTGCAGTTTTATAAGTGTCAGTTGAACAGTTTTTCAGGACAATATCGAAGTTCTCGCTATTTGAGCGATATTTATCGCTAGTCAGTTCATGCAATGCGATTTCACCAAATTTAACGGTTTGATCTAAACTTTTATCATCGATTGAACATGGAACATCATTAATAAAGCCAGTAAAACGCACTTTACCTTCACTACTTTCCACTGGATCAGCAGCTAAAGTAGGAGCAGCAACAACTAAAGATAACGCAACACCTAAAGCTAATTTAGTAAATTTCATAAAAATTTCCTTTATACACAATAAAGATATTGATATTTCTTGGTTTCTGACTAAATAAGCGATAGGTAATACAACCTCACCGCTTTTTTACAATTTAAAATTCACTGTTCCATTAATATTGATTTATAAAAATCAAATAGGGGATATCCTACAAATGCGTCCTTTGCATTCATATTAAAATTAATTTATGGAATAAATTAATCATATTCACTTTTTAACGTCATATTTAAATGTTTTAGAAATTAAATTCCTTAATTAATAAAAACATCTTAATTGGACATATAAATAAGTA
>NZ_MIIZ01000663.1:0-5204 GCF_001743005.1 Shigella sp. FC1967
AAACAATATCTATTTCAATAAAGATAAGATATCAATTTAATGGCTATATTATTCAATAAAATCAATGTTTTATATTTATATTATTTTAAATATGAAACCTTATTTATTAAGTGTTGATTTTTAATAGAATTCTATTTTAAATTCTAAAGTATTTTAAATTAAAACTATTTAAGTTATCTTAGCACAACAGAGCTAAATATTTATTAGCCATATTAGATTAATGACACTAGTTTTATCTAAAAGAATACTTTTTAATTAACATTAAATGCCTTAGTGAGATAAAAATGAAATAAGCAGCATTCTTGTCTCAATCTATTCCTAAAAGTTTCAGTTTATTTATTTTATTAAAACATATTAAAATAAAAATTTACTTACATTAAGAGTTCATTAATCAAACCTTGCTTTAGATTTTTATTATATTGCTCAATTTTTTATTTGGCTCTTATACTTTCTTAAGACGATTTTAGGTAGGTGTTATTATGAATATTTTATTAGTTGAAGACGATTTACAACTCGGTAAAGCACTTTGTCGCGGACTTGAAATTGCAGGTTTTCAACCATGTTGGGTTAGATTGCTTGCAGATGCTCGTGTTCAATTAAAACAACGCTCTTTTGATTTAATGCTATTAGATTTAGGTCTACCTGATGGTGATGGGCAAGATGAACTGATTGCGCTAAGAAAAAGTGGCGAGAAAATCCCCATTATTATTTTAACTGCCCGCACTCAAATTGATAATTTAGTACAAACATTAGATTCAGGCGCAGATGATTTTTTACCAAAGCCTTTTGCTATGCCTGAACTTATTTCTCGCGTAAAGGCGGTTAGTCGCAGAATGGCGGGTTTTTCTTCACAAATATGGTCTATTGGCAACTTACAACTTAATCCAGCAAACCATCAAGTCACTTTAAATGATGAATTGCTTTTATTATCAGGCAAAGAATATCAGCTTTTATATGAATTAATGCGCAATACTGACAATGTGGTACGTAAATCAGATTTGGAGCAACGTTTATTTGGTTTAGACGATAAAATTGAAAGTAACTCCCTTGAAGTACATATGCATAATTTACGGAGAAAAATAGGCAAAGAACGCATTATCACGGTTCGTGGCGTAGGTTATTTATTAAAAAAAAGAAACTAATTAAATGCAGATCCGCTCCTTCTTTATTTACACCATAGTCCTTCAGATTATCTCCATCGTTATGCTTTGGGGCGTTTGGTTAGCTTGGATACAATTTGATTATCTTGCTGAGTTCGAAAAAGTTTATAATAAACAGCAAGAAATTATTGCTGAGGGTTTTGCTAATACCTTAGAGATTGTCGCCGACCAGCCTGAAGTTCTCAAAGAAATCGCTCATAATTTACAAGGTATGTATATCGACGCCATGCTCAATGGTGAAGATGACGAACTACAATATCTACCGTGGCTTATTGTGTTAGATGTAAATAATACTCTCATTTATACTAATCGCCCTGAGTTACCTATCCCTACAAAAGTACTTTCATTAGCATCAGAAAAAATATCTGTCGCAGGTGAAAAATGGATCCTCTCTTTTAGTTGGGGAGAAAAACATAAAATAAAAGTCTTTATTGGTGAATCGGTTGAAGACAGAGGCCATGTTATTGGTAACCCTATTGAAGGTACCTTTGTGCCTTTCCTATTTATTCTCGCGACTGTAATTTTTGCGATCTTAATTACCGCTTATTTTAGTTTACGCCCTTTAAGACAAGCTGCAGAGCTTATCTCTAATCGTAAGCCACGCAATTTAACGCCAATTAATGTAGGTCAGCAATTTAAAGAAATTCGCCCTATCTTTAAAGAACTAAACCAATTAATGGCCAGAATTGACGCTGCTAATATTCGAGAAAAACAATTTATGGCTGATGCTGCTCATGAATTAAGAACACCAATAGCGGCTGTTATCGCTCAATTACACCTACTCTCTTTAGTCGATGATCAGCAAGAACGCGAAGAAATTGTTAATGATATGAAACAATCTCTTGATAGAGCTGCCGCTCTATCTCATCAATTAATTGATTTAGCACGATTAGAATGTGACGATTTCCCATTAAAAATAGAATCTCTCGATATCTATAACGTCATTGGAAATGCAATAGCACAACGCGTTCCTTATGCGATTACTAAGAATATTGAGTTATCACTTAATGAAGGGTACGCTTTAACGCTGAAAACCGACAAACAGGCTTTACTCTCTATATTTAATAATCTACTTGATAATGCCATTAAATATTGTCCTAACGGTAGCCAAGTTGAAGTAACTATTGAAAATCGATACGCAGAAGGGATCCATGTTATCGTGCGTGATAATGGTCCTGGCGTTGCAAAAGAACATATCAATGCTCTATTTTCGCGTTTTTTATCGCGTACCAGGCTCTAACGAAACGGGTAGCGGATTAGGTCTATCTATTGCACAAAATCTCGCTAATAAAATTCAAGCATCACTCATTGTCACTGAAGGGCTAAATAATAAAGGGATTGGTTTTATTATTGTCTTACCTTTAGAGGCTAAATCACCAGATAACGATTAATAGATAGATAACCGCTATTTCAGAATAAAGGAGGCACTACACCTCCTTTTTATTTTGTCTTGATGAGTCTTTAAAGGATATTACCCCAAAAGATTAATTAACCAGCGTAGGCTCGCTGTTACTATTGCTGCGCTAATTACAATCATAATAAAAGGTTTTTTCTGCCAAGTAAGTACGCCCGCGACACCCACACCAATGATTTTTGAAATATCGGCAAGTTGGTCACCATCAAAAAATGTCGATGTCATCGCCACTGAAAATAGAATAACAATCGCCGATAATGAGAGGATTTCTTTAACTCTCTCAGATACACCTGCTTTATTATTGAGTAATATTCCAGAAAGGCGCATAGCGTATGTACCAACAGCAAGGATCATAATTCCTGTAATAATAGAAGCTGCGGACATTATATTTTCCTTATCACAAACAATACGCCTAATAGCGATAATAAAACGGGGATCCCTGCTGGGAGAAATAATGTGGTTGAGAGCGCAATAATGCTCCCGATTATTGCGGCATGACGAGTAAGTTTATTTTTTAATGCGGGTAAACTTAATGCGAGAATGATAGCGGGAAACATCGCATCTAGTCCTAACATCTTTATATCGACAATAAATGATCCTAAGTAAACACCAAACATGGTACCTAAAGGCCAAACAAATAAAATTCCTAACCCACAAGCCCAAAACGCTAATTTATTTTGTTCTGCGGTACGTTGAGATAAACCAAATACAACACTTTCATCATTTAATATATGAAAACCTAATAATGATTTAAGCCCTTTCCCTGGTAAATCCTTTACTGCCAGACTAAAAGGAATATGTCGTGCATTGACCATTAATCCAGCAAGAGCTGCATATATTGCACTTCCTCCCATTGCGATAATACCAATAAAAAGAAATTCAGAAGCGCCCGCTAAAACAAAAATGGATAACACCAACGGTACCCAAAAATCAAAGCCTTGTGTATATGCTAGCGCACCATAAGAGATACCGACGATACCATCTGCTAATGAAACAAGCACAATATCTCTAAGTACGTTATTATCAAGACGACTGTTAGTTTGCATAGAATGTAGTATTTTTTATCGAACCATTCGTTCATTATGTTGAACGATTTGGTTTTTTGCAAGATGATTTTTAAAGGAAGCTATAATGTCATCGCCTTGTGCACCTATTGAAATTATTTCTCAAGCACTGGCTAGAGAAAGAAAAAAAGCGGGCCTTTCACTTGCTGAAATAGCAAGACGAGCGGGTGTTGCAAAATCAACATTGTCTCAATTAGAAGCAGGACAAGGAAATCCGAGTATTGAAACACTTTGGGCGATTTGTGTTGCGTTAAATATCCCTTTTTCTCAACTGATTTCGGCACCAAAACCAGAGATTAAGGTGATCCGTAAAGGTGATGGTTTTAAAATTAGCGCAGAAAAAGCGTATTATCATGCTTTTCTACTTTCTTCCTGTCCTATGGGTGCCAAACGCGATATATACACTGTAATTGCACAGCCAGGAAAGGATAGGATTTCTGATCCTCACAGTCAGAATGTCACTGAACATATTATTATTATCAGTGGTAGTGCAATAGTGGGAACGTTAGATAATCAGCAAGAATTACAACCCGGTGATTATATTTGTTATCCCGGTGATGTCACCCATGTATTACGCGCTTTAGAGCCAGATACGACGGCCGTTATGATTATTGAGCATCATAATTAACGTAATAAAATGATAAATTTATCGCACTGCGATATTGCAATAAAAATTTGAAAGTAGTGCGATAAATTTGATAGAGAATATCTGTCTAGTCAATTATTTTTTAAGTGCTTTATCAAGGTAAATCTGTCGTAATCGTTGAGATAAATGCCCAACAGTCCCCTGATTTATCTCTTCATTATCGATTGAAATAATTGGCCAAATTAAGGTGGTCGCTGAACTAATAAACGCTTCTTTTGCTTTTTTGGCCTCATCAAGTGTAAATCGGCGCTCGGTTATTTTAAGTCCTTCTTCTTGTGCTAATTGAATAATAGCTTGGCGTGTAATACCAGGTAAAATATCCTGACTCAACGGTCGTGTAATGATTTCATTATCATGGTTAACAATAAAGAAGTTACTTGAACTACCTTCTGTTATATAACCATCTTTAATTAAAATAGCATCATCAGCACCTTGTTGATGTGCATGATGTTTTGCTAAACACGCCGCTAATAATGCGACTGTTTTAATATCACAACGTTGCCAACGAATGTCTTCAACACTCATTACTGAGATCCCTTTTTTAGCATTAGGATGATTGACCACAGTTGAATGTTGAACAAAAGCCACTATGGTGGAAGAGACAGATGAAGGTGGAAAATCAAAAAAACGAGAAGAGTCTGTACCTCGAGTTATTTGCAAATAAATAAGGCCTTCATGAAGATTGTTTTTTTCGATAAGTTGATGATGAATATTAATTAATTGTTCTTTGGTAATAGGAATTGATAAGCCCAATTCTTTGCATGATCGTTGTAAAACGTTGGAAATGACCGTCAAAATCGATAAGTTGGCTATCGATGACCGCAGTCACTTCATAAACCGCATCTGCAAATAAAAAAGCCACGGTCAAAAACAGATACTTTAGCCTGATCTTTAGGTATAAACTGATTATTTAAAAAACA
>NZ_MIIZ01000664.1:0-5200 GCF_001743005.1 Shigella sp. FC1967
AATACTGGCAATATGTAATGCAATAAATCCTGCTTCATCTTCTGGCATTGAAATATTAAATCTATCATTAATTAATTTTAAACCATAAAGACCAATATCAAACTCTTCACAATAGAAAATTTTTTTATCTCCCACAATATTTTATTTCTTATAAAAGTCCCTTCTTTATACCGTTCAATACTGGCTTGAATATGGTCGATCAATGCAATATAGATACTATCTTGTGTATCTAAGGTCATTTTTTCTTTTGCATACTGAATAATATTGTCTGCTATTTCTACGTAATCTAACGTAATATTCGATAAAAGGTCGAGCACTCTCTGCGGACAATTTTTAGGGCTTAAGATAAATTTTTTAGTTATTTGTTCAGATGTTATCTCATCACCTACTTTTTTAGCGTAGGCAATCCCTTTTCCCATGACGATAATTTCTTTTTCTGCTTCATCCAGAGAGATCACAACACTGTTATTTAATATTTTTTTTAATTTTCATGTTCATCTGGCATGCTCAAAAATTTTCTTTTATTAAGGCTTAAAAACGCAAAAACCCATTTGTAGACAAAAAAAGACATTTTTCTATCTACAAATGGGTTTTGTGTAGTAAGCTAGGTACTATTACAATCCCTACGTTTACTGGGGAAGTTAACATGGGATTTTTATATCGTCAAACTTAACACGGCAAAGTTAGTAATAGATCACAAATAACCACGGATTATATTTGAGTTACAACTAGAGAAATGCAATAGACTTATGCTAGTAATGAGGCAAAAGGAGATAAAACCTATAAAGGTAAAATATCTTAATACCAATTGCACAGCAAAATACACATTCACAGAACATCATAAAAATGAGCCAACACTCACAAACGAGATAAACTTCAATACGTTAAGAAAGACGACACCATGACTGACAGCCAAAATTTCGAATCCCCCCCTCCATGATGCATGGGTGTGTCAGTATTGATATATAACGATATTTATTAATTTTTCAGCAAAACCTACAATTCAACCTACACTTAATTAATCCGTTGATTTATAGGTAGTTATTATTTTATTTAACCTAGCCAGCGCTTATACTCTAAATAATTCGAGGTGCAGCTAGGCGACAAGTGAATGAGTCGCTAGGAGCATACATAAGTATGTGACTAGTGAGAATGAACACAGTCAACAACGCTGCAACTTGAAGTATGACGAGTATAAAATGAATAGATATGATGTATCTAATAGCGAAGGAAAATTTGCTGATGGTTCTGATGAAGAAGTGCTAGCTAATAAGCTAGGGCTTTCAAACGTTGATGATATCAATGATGCAGAGCTTGTCCTGTTAGAAAAACTGTATCAAGTCATTTTTGAAGAACAATTTCCCACTGAGCAAATTACCGTATCACTTATTCAGCGTTGGCACCGCCAATGGTTAGGGAATGTTTACGAGTGGGCTGGTCAGTTACGTACGGTGAATATTAGCAAGGGTGGCTTTATGTTTGCCCCTGCGAGTCGTGTTGCAAAGTTACTTGCTCAATTCGAGAAAGGATATTTAGCGAAATACACGCCCTGCACCAACATGAGCCGAGAACAAGCCATAGAAGCTATTGCCACAGTACATGTGGAATTAATTCTGATACATCCCTTTAGGGAAGGAAATGGACGCTTATCGCGTTTACTCGCAGATGTGATGGCAGTACAAGCTGGTTTCCAGCCGTTAGACTATGAAAGTTGGACTCAACACCCCGAGCAGTATATCGCAGCAATCCACGCAGGGTTAAACCTTAACTATAAACCCATGAAATATTGGGTTAATGAAGCCTTAAAAGAAAACTAAATCGCCAGTTTCAAATGTCCAAACTTCTCACGTTTCGCTTTCATTTCTTCTTCAAGGCGACGGGACTCTTGCCCTGTTTCAATCGCCGTAGAGGTTGCTACCGAGCGAATAAGCTGCTTGCGAGTTGGTTTTGTTGATTGAATTAATTCATTCTTTTTCATGGTAGTCTCACTTCAAACAGGCGATAGTGCATTTTATCACCGTTAGTTTATATGACAACCAACAGTACAGTTATCCATACCGATTAACGCCCTGAAAACGGTGACATCCTGACGTTTGCGTAATAAGTTTCTGGATTTGCGGGGCGCATACAGTAAAGCCTTCATACTTTGCAAGTGCGTGCGGGCGGAGGCAAGGCGCACCGCTGGAAGTTGTGAAACAATACGTGGCTGATGATCCTACGGGCTTCTTAAGCGACCCAATTCCCCTCCCACCTTATGTCAGTAGGAGTACCTTTTGGAGGTAAAAATGGTATGATGCCGTATAATGTTTGTGAAATAAAACTAGATATAGTTCAACAACTAGCACCCACAAACGGGATAAACTTCAATACGTTAAGAAAGACGACACCATGACTGACAGCCAAAATTTCGAATCCCACACCCCCATGATGCAACAGTATCTTAAGCTAAAGGCAGAGCACCCAGAAATCTTACTGTTCTATCGTATGGGTGATTTTTATGAACTGTTTTTTGATGATGCTAAAAAAGCCTCTCGCTTATTAGATATTTCATTAACAAAACGAGGTCAGTCGGCAGGTCAACCTATTCCTATGGCGGGTGTTCCGCACCATGCTGTTGAAAACTATCTGGCTAAATTAGTTCAATTAGGAGAGTCCGTCGCGATTTGTGAACAAATTGGCGATCCGGCAACCAGCAAAGGCCCTGTTGAGCGCAAAGTTATTCGTATCGTTACACCAGGTACGGTCACTGATGAAGCTTTACTTGAAGAACGCCAAGACAACCTTTTGGCCGCTATTTGGCAAGATAAAAATGGCGCTTTTGGTTATGCCACTTTAGATATCACATCTGGACGTTTTCGAGTAACAGAAATGCCTGATAGCGAAAGTATGGCAGCAGAGCTGCAACGCACTCACCCAGCTGAGCTACTCTATCCTGAAACCTTTGAATCAATGGCATTAATTGAACGCCAGCAAGGCTTACGTCGTCGTCCGATTTGGGAATTTGAACCAGAAACCGCAAGGCAACAACTGAATCTGCAATTTGGCACTCGTGATTTAACGGGCTTTGGTGTTGAAAATGCACATTTGGCACTCTGCGCTGCAGGATGCTTATTACAATATGTGAAAGATACACAACGCACCGCATTACCTCACATCCGTAACATCACGATGGAACGCCCTCAAGATTCAATTATTCTAGATGCGGCAACCCGTCGTAATCTCGAATTAACACAAAATCTTGCGGGAGGTACTGATAACACACTCGCATCAGTGCTTGATCTTTGTGTTACTCCCATGGGAAGCCGTATGCTGAAACGTTGGATACACTCGCCTTTGCGCCAACGTGAACAACTTATTAAACGCCAAGATGCAATTAGTGCATTACAGCCTCTCTATTTTGAACTGCAGCCTTTTTTACGACAAATTGGGGATTTAGAGCGAGTTTTAGCACGTTTAGCACTTCGTTCAGCACGACCTCGTGATCTTTCTCGTATGCGCCATGCTTTCCAGCAATATCACGATATTCACCAAGTGCTTGAACAAACCAATATGCCTTACATTAAAGAATTACAAAAGCGTATTAGCCAGTTCGATGAATTATGTGAATTACTTGAACATGCCATAGTTGAAACACCACCAGTATTAGTACGTGACGGTGGTGTTATTGCTTCTGGTTATAATGCCGAATTAGATGAATGGCGAGCATTAGCCGATGGTGCAAGTGATTACCTTGATAAACTTGAAATTCGCGAACGTGAAAAATGGGGTATTGATACACTTAAAGTGGGCTTTAATGGTGTACATGGCTATTACATTCAAGTCAGTCGTGGACAAAGCAATTTAGTGCCGATGCACTATGTTCGTCGTCAAACGTTGAAAAACGCTGAACGTTACATCATTCCTGAATTAAAAGAGTATGAAGACAAAGTATTAACGTCTAAAGGTAAAGCATTAGCTATCGAAAAAATGCTTTATGAAGAGATTTTTGAAAAGCTATTACCTCACCTTACAGCATTACAAATTAGTGCTGAGGCTTTAGCTGAAACAGATGTTCTCTCTAACCTTGCCGAGCGTGCTGAATCATTAAATTATACTCGCCCAGAATTAAGTGAGAAAACAGGTATTCAAATCACAGGGGGACGTCACCCTGTTGTTGAGCAAGTCCTTAGCGAACCTTTTATTTCAAACCCATTACAATTAGCGCCTCAACGTCGTTTATTGATCATTACAGGTCCAAATATGGGAGGAAAAAGTACTTATATGCGTCAAGCCGCATTAATTACTTTACTCGCTTATATTGGTAGCTTTGTACCAGCGGAAAAAGCCTTAATTGGTCCAGTCGATCGTATCTTTACGCGTGTAGGTGCTTCTGATGATCTTGCTTCTGGACGTTCTACTTTTATGGTTGAAATGACAGAAACAGCCAATATTCTGCATAATGCGACAGAAAACAGCTTAGTTTTAATGGATGAAATTGGTCGAGGTACATCCACTTATGATGGATTATCTCTAGCTTGGGCTTGTGCTGAAAACTTAGCAAATCGCATAAAAGCGATGACTCTTTTTGCAACCCACTATTTTGAATTAACCACACTACCTGAAAAACTTGAAGGTACTGCAAACATTCACTTAGATGCCGTTGAACATGGCGATACGATTGCTTTTATGCACAGTGTTCAAGAAGGTGCAGCAAGTAAAAGCTATGGTTTAGCCGTCGCATCGTTAGCAGGTGTACCAAAAGAAGTGATCCGGCGCGCCAAGCAAAAATTAAAAGAGCTTGAAATGTTATCAGGCAACTCAGGCGCTGGTCATGTTGAAACATCACAACTGATGTTATTAACAGAAGCGGAACCTTCAGAGGTTGAATTAGCGTTGGATAAAATAGACCCTGATGCACTCACACCTCGACAAGCCTTAGAACAACTTTATCGTTTAAAAGAGATGATAAAATAAGTCATACTGCTAAATATAAAAAATGGCGCTATGTTTATTTTCATAGCGCATTTTTATAACGTTTTAATCAAAAATAAATATGCCTTTAATTAATTAAAGTATGGCTATATTTTAAACGCTCACCTAACAGTAATAACGTATCTTCATCACCATAGTGATCAAATAAACGAATAAATGAAGATAACGCTGGGTTAAACATCATATCATCAGTGATTTTTTTATAATAAGTATAATCTTTTGTTTTAAA
>NZ_MIIZ01000665.1:0-20387 GCF_001743005.1 Shigella sp. FC1967
ATTATTATTGGCGGTGGTACTGGCGGAACTATTCTCGCTAATATCCTAGCTAAAAAACTAAATGATGAAATATTTTCGAATAAAATTAAGATAACGCTTATTTCAGATAATCCTAATCATTATTATAAACCTGCATTTTATGTATATTTGCATTTTAATCTTTTTTTTTAAAAAGAAGAGCTAATGCGTTCCGAAAGAAGTTTATTAAGACCTGAAATTGAATTTGTTATTGATAAAGCTGAGCAATTTGACTTTAATAATAAAATTATTTATTGCGAATCGAAGAAAAAATATAATTATGATTTTTTAGTATTAGCAACAGGTTGTGTTCCTAGTCCTCATCGAATTGAAGGCTTAAAAGAAGCGGGAAATCATTTTTATCAATATGAAGCTGCCAGAGCCCTTGCCGATAAACTTGCGACAATTGAAAAAGGGCGTGTATTTATTACTGTTAGCTTCCCTGAAACACCCAATGTACCTCATCAATGTGGTATCGCTCCTATGGAAACCACATTGATGCTGGATGAACTTCTTCGCCAGCGTCGGGTGAGAAAAAATATTGAAATTGTTTATACCTATCCTACGGTTGCTCAATTGCTAAGAAATTGCCTCTTTATGCAACAAGAGGTTTGTGAGGTTCTTCCTGCGGTATTCTCTGAGAGAGATATTAAAGCTAAGCGAGGCTTTACGTTGAGCCATGTTGATCCTGATAAGAAAATAGCTTACTCAAAAGAGGGCGAAGCAGAGCCATTTGATATTCTTATGAGTACACCGCCAATCACTGCGGTTGAGGCAATTCGTAACACGGGGTTAAGTGAACATAATAACGGTGAAGGTTGGTTACCTACTGATCCTGAAACATTACAAGTTTATGGATTAAATCAAGTGTATGTTCTTGGCGATACTGTTGATTTACCTATTAGTAAAGCCGGTGGTAGTTGTCATAACCAAGCTGGTGTGATTGCCAATAATATCTGTGGTGAACTTCGCTACGGCTATCCTGCTGCCATTTATGATGGTCGTGTGCAAGCGGTAGCGCAAATGGGATTATCAGCAGGTATGCCATTACAATATGACTATAAGCATGACGTCATTCCTACACCACCAACAAAGCTGGGCGGCTTACTGCGTAATAGTTATAACCGAGGGTTATATTGGGCAACTGTTAGAGGATTATTATAGAGGATACAATAATGAGTGAAAATAATTTAAGCCCAGCAGACATTCAACTATTATCCGATGAAGACAAATTGCATCTTCAGCATTTATTAGAAAAAGCAAGACCATTATTAGCATTAAAGCGTTTTGATAATATTGTCGATTTATTATCTTTAATATCTGACTCAATAGATATTATGGATAATGCAACGGTTGAAAAAACTTTCGGTCGCGTTTGAAGAAACATTAATTCCAGTGTGGGAGTTAGGTACTGCTTATAATATGGCAAAAAAAAAGAGTCTATTTACCAAGATAAAAAAATATACATTAGGTTCAACTTTCGCCTTATTAAGGGATCCGAATACCCTTAAAGGGATCTCCATTATTCTAAGAACAGTTCAAATTATCGGGGAAAATAACCAACAAATAAAAATTTAATTAATAATTAGGAGATGTAATGACGCAAAGTAATAAACATTTTAATACTCAAGCAATACATTATGGTTATTCTCCATTAGATTCTCAGGGGCATTAGTGCCTCCTGTTTTTCAAACATCCACTTTTGTTTTTCCAACGGCACAATATGGTGCTGATTGTTTTGCTGGAAAACAAAAAGGGCATTTTTATTCTCGGATCTCAAACCCAACACTGGATTTATTGGAGAAACGTTTAGCTCAATTAGAAAAAGGTGACGCGGCAATTGTCTTTTCTTCAGGTATAGGGGCGATTACTTCTAGTTGCTGGTCGTTACTAAAACCGGGTGATGAATTAATTGCAGATATGACCCTTTATGGATGTACTTTTACTTTCTTCAATCATGGACTTGCTAAATTTGGCGTTAAAATAAAGCACGTTGATTTAACGAACCTTGAAAAACTGAAAGAAGCGATCACAGAGAAAACAAAATTAATTTTTTTTTGAAACGCCAGCTAATCCTAATATGCGAGTGAGTGATATCGCAAAAATATCAGAAATAGCGCATCAGAATGATGTTCTAGTCATGGTAGATAGTACTTACTGTTCACCTTATTTGCAGCAACCTTTAGATCTTGGTGCCGATATTGTTGTGCACTCTATGACTAAATATTTATCAGGTCATGGCGATGTAACGGCAGGTGCGATTGTAACAACGTATGAATTAGCTGATAAAATTCGTGTTGAAGGTTTAAAGGATATGACAGGTGCTTGTTTATCTCCTCATGATGCCTCATTAATATTGCGAGGAATAAAAACACTGGGCATAAGGATGGAGCAAATCTGCCAGAATGCACAACGCATCGCACAATATCTTGAAGATAATCCTAAAGTTGAAGCTATCTATTATCCAGGGCTGGCTTCTTTTCCTCAATATGAACTTGCAAAACGTCAAATGCGTTTAGCCGGTGGTATGATAGCCATTGAGTTAAAAGGGGGAATCAAAGCGGGCAGAGAGTTTCTCAATCGCTTAAACCTTTTTAGTCGAGCAGTTAGCTTAGGTGATTGTGAATCTCTAGCGCAGCATCCAGCAACAATGACTCATGCGACTTATAGTGCAGAAGAACGACAAAGGCATGGCATAAGTGACGGTTTGATTCGATTATCAATCGGTCTTGAAGATGTGGAAGATCTTATTGCTGATTTAAAACAAGCACTGGCTTAGTGAAGATCGTATAAAAAAGAAAAAGGCTGTGAATTAATCCACAGCCTTTATTGTCTGACTCGGAATTGTTGACATCAGAACGTCATTTATTTCTGGGGCATTCGCGGTTTGATCCCCACATAGTAGCCAACAGTTAAAATTGCTACCCATACCATACCGACAACCAATGCCATTCGAGTGGATTCAAAATAGCCTAAGATTGCGATAACAAACGCCATAAAGACGATCGTTAATGCTGGAGCAACAGGCCATAGTGGGACTGGGAATTTAAGTGTTTTCACTTCATCTGCGCTCATCTTACGACGCATAGCAACTTGAGAAAGTAAAATCATTAGCCATACCCAAACTGTTGCAAATGTCGCAATCGAGGCGATTAAAACGAAGATTTGCTCTGGGATAAGGTAGTTAAGTATTACACCCAACAACAAGACAACAGACATCACTAACACTGTCATCCAAGGCACACCATTACGAGTGAGCTTCATAAAGGATTTTGGTGCTTGTCCTTCTTGAGCCATACCGTACATCATACGACCAGCACCAAAGATATCACTGTTGATCGCAGAAATCGCGGCGGTGATAACCACAAGGTTTAAGATATTTGCTGCTGAATTGATCCCTAAATTTGAGAAAATTTGTACAAAAGGGCTGCCGTTATGACCGATTTGTTGCCAAGGGAAAATGCACATTAGAATGAAAATCGTCAGTACATAGAATAATAAGATACGAAACGGTACCGCATTGATCGCTTTAGGAATGGTTTTTTCAGGATCTTTAGCTTCACTGGCTGTAATACCAATGACTTCAATCCCACCAAACGCAAACATTACAATGGCAAGCGAAGCGATAACCCCTTCAATACCATTTGGCATAAAACCACCAAACTCCCATAAGTTAGAGATACCAATAGGGTGCTCAGTTTGCTGGCCAAAGCCATACATCATAATGACAATACCACCAATTATCATGGCAATAATAGCAGTGACTTTAACGATAGAAAGCCAAAACTCCATTTCACCAAATATCTTCACATGGCAAAGGTTTAAGGCGCCAATAAAGCAAACGATCCCTAATACCCATATCCATTGATCAACATCTGGGAACCAGAGTTTCATGTAGAAACCAAATGCCGTGACGTCAGCTAAACAAACAATCAGCATTTCAAAAACGTAGTTCCAGCCCGTCAAGAAGCCAGCTAAAGGCCCCATATAATGGCTTGCGTACTGTGAAAAAGAGCCTGCAACAGGATGATGAACTGCCATTTCACCTAATGCACGCATAACCATAAATACTGCCGCACCACCAATAAGGTAAGCAAGCAATACAGCTGGGCCCGCTTTCTCAATGGCAGCAGCAGATCCATAAAATAAACCTGTACCGATTGCAGAGCCTAGCGCCATAAAACGAATGTGCCGCCCTGATAATCCTCGTGAAAGTTGATTCTCTTTTTGCATCTAAAGTATTCCCATCTCTGTCCAACGGAGGAATGCTATCCTCTTTTTCAGTGTCTTCTCGCACGTTAGCTATTCAAAACAAACCATGTACCTTATCATAAAGCCTCTTACGGTGAGATAGTTATCTGTAATAATCATCAGCATTCATTGGATATCAGAGTTTCTTATGCAATACCCCATTAATGAAGTGTTTCAAACCTTACAGGGTGAAGGTGTTTTTACTGGCGTTCCTGCGCTTTTTATTCGATTACAAGGTTGCCCAGTAGGTTGTAGTTGGTGTGATACCAAACATACTTGGGAAAAAGAAGACGAAAAAAAAGTTCCTCTTGGCGATATTCCTATTAAAACGCAAGAAAGTGATGCTTGGGGAGAAGCCAGCGTTGCAGAGATTTTATCACTTTTCCAACAGCAAGGTTATAGTGCAAAACATGTGGTTATCACGGGCGGTGAGCCTTGCTTATATGACTTATATCCTTTAACCGAAGGACTTGAGCAAGCCGGTTTTACCTGCCAAATAGAAACCAGCGGTACTCACGATATTTTATGTAGTGAGAAAACATGGGTGACACTTTCCCCAAAAGTAGGTATGAAAGGGGGATTTATAGTATTACCCAGCGCAATCAATCGAGCTAATGAAATAAAACATCCCGTTGGGCGTGAAAAAGATATTGAAGCGTTGGATACCTTACTGACATTACGTACAGAACATCCAGAACCCGTTGTTGCTTTACAACCCATTAGTTGTAAAAAGAGTGCGACGACATTATGTATTAAAACCTGTATTGAACGTAATTGGCGTTTCTCAATGCAAACGCATAAGTATTTAAATATTGCGTGATCGTGTTTTTAATATAAAAAAATCAGCCAATAATAGGCTGATTTTCTTTTAGGTGATCACCGTTTAATGTTAAAACCCGTTTACTCACCGCGATAAATACAGCCTGCTGTACATGTTTCTTTCACCATCACCGCAGATAATAGAGGCAATGATGGTTTGACTTGTTGCCAAATCCACTTTGCTAGCACTTCGCTGGTCGGATTTTCTAGGCCTTCAATTTCATTAAGATAGTAGTGATCTAGACGCTCAAGAGTAGGTTTAAATGCGGCTTTCACATCAGCAAAATCAATAAGCCAACCTGAGTGTGCATTAACTTCTCCTGTTAGCTCTAATCTAACAAGAAAAGAGTGACCATGAAGACGTCCACATTTGTGGCCTTCAGGGACATGTGGCAAATGGTGGGCTGCTTCAAACTGAAAATCTTTAAAGATGGTGGTTGTCATCAAAACTCTCTTGACTTAATTAGTAAAAAAAAGACACAAATAGAACGAACGCTACCAGTGTAGCCGATTTAGCGTATCACGCCTAATCTCCCTTAATCTTAATAGCTTATTATGTCCCTTTTTGCTTATTCATTATATTGATAAAGGAAACCAATAAATAAATTTAGCATTTAAGGTTATTAGATAGAGCCAACAGGTCTTTAATCCATCTTCTAGTCGTGGGATACCCTCTCAATATTAGAAATACTATCAAAGAACAATAAAGCACAGATAAGTGCTTCGCTTTTTTAAGGCAGGATAAATGAGCAATCAACCTCCATTATTATCAATGCTTCCATTAACACAGGAGCAATTGAGTAAATTACAGGATGCAACAAAAGATCTTTCAACAGCGCAAATTGCATGGCTATCTGGTTATTTGTGGGGACAGCTTAATCATTCTGTTTTACCCACATCGACAACGATTACCCCCGTACAAGTACCAGAACAGGAAACCATTACCTTGATCTCTGCATCTCAAACGGGTAATGCACGTTATCTTGCAGAGCGGTTACGAGATAATCTGGTTGCTCAAAAATTGAATGTGGAACTATATTCCGCAGGTGAATATAAGTTTAAGCAAATCCATAAAACAACAACCTTAATCATTATTACATCGACCCAAGGTGAAGGTGATCCGCCTGAAGAAGCGATAGCTTTTTATAAATATCTGAACTCTAAAAAAGCCGCTGATATGAAAGAAACGGCTTATGCAGTATTGGGCTTAGGTGATACTTCGTATGAACATTTCTGTCAGGCAGGAAAAGACGTTGATGAACGACTAGCACAACTGGGTGCAACACGTTTATTACCAAGAGTTGATGCCGATGTTGAATATCAATCTGTTGCGGATGAATGGATAAAGCAGCTTACAGAATGTGTAAAAGCGAGAGTACCCGCACAAAGTACGCAAGTCTTACAACAAACACAGTCAGGTACGACGGATACGATTGAGACCTCTATTTATCATCGCGATGCGCCTTTTACTGCCACATTACTGACTAATCAAAAAATCACTGGTCGAAATTCAGATAGAGATATTCGCCATATTGAAATCAGCCTTGAAGGTTCTGATATACACTATCAACCTGGTGATGCGCTGGGAGTTTGGTTTAATAACTCACTTGAAAAAGTCGATGAACTTATTGCTTTGTTGTGGCTAAAGGGGGATGAGCCTGTCACGTTAAAATCGCAAACATTTACCTTAAAAGAAGCGTTATTACACCATTGCGAACTCACTCAAAATAGCGCTCCTATCGTCAAGGCCTATGCACAATTGACGCGCCATGAAGATTTATTGTCATTGATAGCTGATAAAACCAAGCTTCAGCAATATGCAGACAAACACCCTATTAATGAGATGGTGCGACAATATTGCGCGCAACCTACGGCACAAGCGTTTGTTGATATTTTACGTCCACTTACTCCTCGTCTTTACTCTATTGCATCGTCACAACAAGAAGTTGAAGACGAAGTCCATCTGACTTTAGGGGTTGTACGTTACGACGTTAATTCACGTTCCTATACCGGTGGTGCCTCAGGTTTTTTAGCAGATAGTTTGAAAGAAGGCGATAGCGTTAATGTTTTTATTGAAAAAAATACACATTTTCGCCTCCCTGAAGATAATACCGCGCCTGTCATTATGATTGGTCCAGGTACAGGTATTGCACCTTTTAGAGGTTTTATGCAGCAACGCGAAAATGATGCTGCAACAGGTAAAAACTGGTTGTTTTTTGGTAATCCTCATTTTGTAGAAGATTTTCTCTATCAAGTGGAATGGCAACGTTATGTCAAAAGCGGTCTGTTAACTCATATCGATTTAGCATGGTCACGGGATCAAGCACATAAAATTTATGTCCAAGATAAATTGCGTGAACGGGGCAGTGAGATTTGGCAATGGTTACAACAAGGTGCTTATCTTTATGTATGTGGTGATGCATCACGAATGGCTAAAGATGTTGAACAGGCGTTATTAGAGATTGTAATGGAGTATGGCAATAAAAATATTGAAGAAGCAGATGAATACTTAAGTGAGCTACGTCTAGAGCGGCGTTATCAGAGGGATGTTTATTAAATGAAATCACACACTCAAGCACCCTTAGTGGTTGAAGGGAAACTGGCTGATAGTGAACGCATGAAAAAAGAGAGTCATTTTTTACGCGGCACTATTACAGAAGACTTACAAAATGGTTTAACGGGCGGTTTTGAAGGCGATAACTTTCTATTGATCCGCTTTCATGGCATGTATCAACAAGATGACAGAGATATTCGCGCTGAACGTACGGCGCAAATGTTAGAACCTCGTCATGCGATGATGTTACGCTGCCGCTTACCCGGTGGCATTATTTCGCCTAAACAGTGGCTTAGCATTGATAAGTTTGCGACTGAAAATACGCTTTATGGCAGTATTCGTATTACTAATCGTCAAACATTTCAATTTCATGGCATTTTAAAAGGTAATGTAAAACCTGCCCATCAAATGCTTGCAGCAACTGGATTGGATTCTCTCGCTACTGCGAATGATGTTAACCGTAATGTGCTATGTACTTCAAATCCAGTGCAATCTTCATTACACCAAGAAGCGTACGAGTGGGCGAAAAAAATATCAGAACATTTATTACCTCGCACTCATGCTTATGCGGAAATTTGGTTAGATAAAGAGAAAGTTACAACAACAGATGAAGAGCCTATTTTGGGGGAAACCTATTTACCGAGGAAGTTTAAAACCTCAGTAGTGATCCCGCCTCATAATGATGTTGATCTTCATGCTAATGATATGAACTTTGTTGCGATTGCTGAAAACGGGCATCTAGTTGGTTTTAACGTGCTGGTGGGGGGCGGTCTTGCCATGACGCATGGCGATAAGAATACTTTCCCTCGCTTAGCCAGTGAGTTTGGTTATATCCCTATTGAGAATACATTGGCAATTGCAGAAGCTATTGTGACAACTCAACGTGACTGGGGAAATCGAACTGAACGTAAAAATGCAAAAACAAAATATACACTGGAACGTGTTGGCGTAGAGACCTTTAAGAAAGAGGTTGAACGTCGTTCGGGGGTAACTTTTGAGGCTATTCGACCTTATGAATTTACTCACCGAGGTGATCAAATTGGTTGGTTAAAAGGTGTGGATGATAAATGGCACCTGACTTTATTTATTGAAAGCGGACGGTTGATTGATACGCCTGATGCTCCATTAAAAACAGGTGTCGCTGAAATCGCTAAAATTCATCAAGGCGATTTCCGACTTACTGCCAATCAAAATTTGATTGTGGCAGGTGTACCAGAGAGTGAAAAAGCCAATATTGAGGCAATTGCTCGTCGATATGGTTTGATCAATAGCCAAGTTACACCACTGCGTGAACATGCGATGGCGTGTGTTTCTTTCCCAACGTGCCCATTAGCGATGGCAGAAGCTGAGCGCTTTTTACCCTCATTCACCGACACACTTGATAGCTTAATGACAAAACATGGTTTAAGCGATGAGCACATTGTTGTGCGCGTAACTGGATGCCCAAATGGCTGTGGTCGAGCAATGCTTGCAGAAGTGGGGCTGGTGGGTAAAGCCCCTGATCGCTACAACTTGCATTTAGGGGGCAATCGCATCGGAACACGTATCCCTAGAATGTATCGTGAAAATATTACTTCGCAAGAAATCATAGCAATACTTGATACGCTGATTGGTGAATGGGCGTCTTCTCGCGATAATAATGAAGGTTTCGGTGATTTTCTTATCCGCACTGATGTGGTTAAACCTGTACTGAATTCAGCCATTGATTTTTATGAAGTACAGGAGGTGATATGAGTTTATTTCAGCTTGATTTACTCAAACAGTTACCGGTTGAAGAGCAGACACATGCTTTGAGCCAGATTAATCAACAGTTAGAGCAATTAAGCGCCATTGAACGAGTGACATGGGCTTTAGGGCATTTACCTAAAGCTTATGTATTAAGCTCGAGTTTTGGTATCCAAGCCGCAGTGTGTTTGCATTTAATGACTCAGCAATATCCTGATATTCCAGTAATTTTAACCGATACAGGTTACTTGTTTCCTGAAACCTACCAATTTATTGATACGTTGACTCAGCAGTTACAACTTAACTTGAAAGTTTATCGAGCTGAAATATCTTCATCTTGGCAAGAAGCGCGTTACGGTAAACTTTGGTTAGAAGGTATTGAAGGTATCGAGCGTTATAATCAGATAAATAAAGTAGAGCCAATGGAAAGAGCTTTACGTGAATTACAGGCTCAAACATGGTTTGCAGGTCTTCGCCGACAACAATCTAAAAGCCGTGAACATTTGCCTGTGCTTTCAATCGCAAAAGGGATCTTTAAGTTTCTACCCATCGTGGATTGGGATAATAAGAAAATTTATCAATATCTTAAAGAAAACAACTTACCTTATCACCCTTTATGGGAGCAAGGTTATCTCTCTGTGGGAGATACTCATACAACCCGAAAATGGGAAGAGGGTATGAGTGAAGAAGAAACACGATTTTTTGGCTTAAAACGTGAGTGTGGATTACACGAATAACGTCATTAACTACCAATAAGTAATGAGGGTAATAGAGCTTATCTATTGCCCTTTTTGTCGTATTTAAAATTATAACTGTTTGAAAATATTTTATTTTTCCTTATTCCTTTCTGTTCCATCACATAGCTTTTTGTCATTTCATAACCCCCAAAGCACCTTTTATAGTCGTTAGTTATAAAGTGAACAACGAAGGTGAAATGCGCGTATGGATTACCTACCCTTATTTGTGGAATTAAAAGAACGCCCAGTGTTATTGGTTGGTGGTGGTCATGTTGCTGCGCGTAAAGCTTTGCTGTTGTTAAGAGCTGGTGCTCGCTTAAGAGTGATTGCACCTCAGTTGTGTGATGAATTACATCTTGCTTATCAGCAAGACAAAATTGAATGGGTATCAGCCAAATATCAATCTGAACATCTATTAGGCATGATGCTCGTGATTGTCGCTACTGATGACAGTGCGCTTAATCAGCAAGTTTATCTTGATGCTCAAGCACGACATATTTTTGTCAATGTTGTGGATTCACAGCCTCAATGCTCATTTATTTTTCCTGCCATTATTGATAGAAATCCTATTTTGATTGCGATTTCATCTGCGGGAAAAGCACCTGTTTTAGTGCGAATGATACGGGAAAAACTAGAGGCATTATTGCCCACCTCATTAGGCGCAATGGCAACCATTGCAGGAAAATGGCGCCATAGAGTGAAACAACACTTAGCGACTTTTCAGGCATCGTTGTCGCTTTTGGGAACAAGCCTTTAGTGGCAAGTTTGCAACTTTAGTGGCGAGTGATCAATTCGCTCAAGCAGAAGCTCAACTCGAACAACAACTAAAACAAAAGGATTATCAACAAGGAGAATTAGCATTAGTGGGAGCAGGTCCTGGTGATGCGGGATTATTAACACTTCGTGGTTTACAAGTTATTCAGCAAGCTGAAGTTGTACTTTATGACAGTTTAGTCAGCCCTGAGGTTTTAGAGCTTGTACGACGCGATGCCGATACGATTTGTGTAGGTAAAAGAGCAGGGGGACCGAGTGTTTCTCAAGAAGAAACTAATGCACTGATCGTGAAATATACGCAACTTGGTAAACGTGTTGTTCGATTAAAAGGAGGCGATCCCTTTATTTTTGGGCGAGGTGGCGAAGAGCTAGAGGTTGCAGTACAACATGGTATTTCATTCCAAGTTATTCCCGGTGTTACTGCGGCAAGTGGCGCAAGTGCATACTCGGGTATTCCATTGACACATCGTCAATATGCACAAAGCGTTACCTTTATGACAGGACATTGTAAACCCGATGGGATAGAGCCTGATTGGGCTTCATTAGCGCAGGCGAACCATACGCTAGCAATTTATATGGGAACAACAAAAGCCGAGCTTATTAGTCAGCGTTTAATCAAGCTTGGGCGTTCTCCATCAACCCCTATTGCGGTTATCAGTTGTGGCACACGTCGTGAACAGCAAGTTTTCACAGGCAATTTAACCCAATTAGCACAGTTAGCCGAAAAAGCACCCACACCCGCTTTATTGATTGTGGGAGAAGTTGCCGCATTGCACCACCAGCTCGCGTGGTTCGGTGACAGACACGTTTATCAGTCTTTACCTTCACACCATTCATCTTTGGTTCATTTTGCCTAAAACGAGGTTGTTATGAATGAAACACAGTTAACGCATCTTCAGCAATTAGAGGCAGAAAGTATTTATATTCTGCGTGAAGTTGTCGCTGAATTTGCAAATCCCGTCATGCTTTATTCAATAGGCAAAGATTCCTCTGTAATGCTGCATTTAGCGCGTAAAGCATTTTATCCCGCTAAATTACCATTTCCTTTATTGCATGTTGATACGGGTTGGAAATTTCGAGAAATGTATGATTTTCGAGATAAAACGGCCAAAGAATATGGCTTTGATCTCAAGGTTTATCGTAATCCACAAGGTGTAGAACTCGGTATTAATCCATTTATCCATGGTAGCGCAAAACATACAGATATCATGAAAACGGAAGGGTTAAAGCAAGCATTAGACAAATATGGTTTTGATGCTGCATTTGGCGGCGCTCGTCGTGATGAAGAAAAATCACGAGCAAAAGAACGCATTTATTCATTTAGAGATAGATCGCATCGTTGGGATCCAAAAAATCAACGGCCTGAATTATGGAAAAACTATAACGGTCAAATTAATAAAGGTGAAAGTATTCGTGTATTTCCATTATCTAACTGGACTGAACTCGATATTTGGCAATATATCTATTTAGAAAATATCGATATTGTTCCTCTCTATTTTGCCAAAAATAGACCCGTTATTGAGCGTGATGGCACCTTGATTATGGTTGATGACGATAGAATTGATCTTAAATCAGGTGAAGTGATCACTCAGCAAAAAGTCCGTTTTAGAACGTTAGGTTGCTGGCCTTTGACTGGTGCAATTCCCTCTCAAGCAGAAACTCTCCCAGCCATTATTGAAGAAATGCTGATTTCTACCAGCAGTGAGCGACAAGGGCGTTTAATTGATAGTGATCAGTCCGCTTCAATGGAGCTGAAAAAACGCCAAGGTTATTTTTAAGAGGAATATATTATGGGATTAGCCGCCGTTAAAACTAATCAACTTATCGCAGGTGAAATTGCACAGCTTGGTGGTGTTGAAAGCTATCTAAAAACACAGCAAAACAAAGGATTACTGCGATTTCTAACTTGTGGAAATGTCGATGATGGAAAAAGTACTCTAATCGGCCGTTTACTTCATGACACAAGGCAGATCTACGAAGATCAGCTTTCTACATTACAAAACGAAAGTAAGAAGATCGGCACTCAAGGGGAGAAGCTCGATCTGGCTTTGCTGGTGGATGGATTGGCCGCAGAAAGAGAGCAAGGGATCACTATTGATGTTGCGTACCGCTATTTTTCAACTTCAAAGCGTAAATTTATTATTGCTGATACACCAGGGCATGCGCAATATACTCGTAATATGGCGACAGGAGCATCAACAAGTTCACTTTCTATTCTGCTGATCGATGCTCGAAAAGGCGTGCAAGAACAAACACGGCGACATAGTTTTATCAGCACTCTACTTGGGATCCGCCATTTAATTGTTGCAATTAATAAAATGGATCTGGTGGATTATCAGCAAGCAATCTTTGATTCGATCCAGCAAGATTATCTTCATTTTTCCGATCAACTCCCAACCGATCTCACCATTGAATTTGTCCCTATTTCTGCCCTTGATGGTGACAATGTCGTTTCTCCTTCATTAAATACCCCTTGGTATCAAGGAAAAACGTTGCTTTCATTATTAGAAGATGCGCCAGTTAAATTGGGTTCAGATGCGCAAGCACTGCGTTTTCCTGTTCAATATGTGAATCGCCCTGATCTTGATTTTAGAGGATACAGTGGCACGATTTCTTCAGGTGTGCTTTCTCAAGGGCAACACATCAAAGTGTTACCTTCAGGGCAGCGTTCAACGATTAAACGGATCGTGACTTTTGATGGTGATTTAATTCAAGCTAAAGCTGGGCAAGCTATCACTCTCGTTTTAGCCGATGAAATTGATATTAGTCGTGGTGATATTATTGTTGATGATAGTGATACAACAGCGAATATTAGTACTCACGCATTCATTGATGTGGTGTGGATGTCAGAGCAACCTTTGGTACAAGGTCATCTCTTCGATATTAAAGTTGCAGGTAAAAAGAGTCGAGCCAAAATAGAGAATATACATTATCAAGTAGATGTAAATAAACTCACCCAACAAGTGACAGATCACTTAAGTTTAAATGCAATTGGTCGTGTAGAGGTATCCTTTGAAGAAGCGTTAGTACTTGATAATTATCAAACCAATGCTGATATAGGGGGGCTTATTTTTATTGATAGATTAACCAATGTTACGGTAGGTGCTGGATTGATCCGAGAGGCACAAGATAAACCGCTACAAGCAACGACGCAATATGATGCGTTTGAAGTTGAGCTGAATCAGCTTATCCGTCGCCATTTTCCTCATTGGGGCGCAAGAGATCTGTTAGGAGGAAAATAGTGACGATAAGCAACGATATTGTTTGGCATCCTCATAACATTGGATTACATGAACGCGAATTACAACAAGCACATAAAGGATGTGTGCTTTGGTTTACGGGATTATCTGGCTCAGGTAAATCCACTCTTGCTAATGTGCTAGAACAAACGCTTTATCAATATTCACAAAATCATTCACCTATTCATACCTATTTATTGGATGGGGATAACTTGCGACATGGATTATGTTGTGATCTCGGATTTAGTGCAGAAGATAGACATGAGAATATTCGTCGTGTGGGAGAAGTGGCTAAATTGATGGTAGATGCGGGGCTTATTGTCTTAACGGCTTTCATCTCGCCTTACCAAAAAGACAGACAACAAGTTAGAGATCACTTTGAGCAAGGAAGATTTATTGAGATCTTTGTTGATACACCTCTTTCTATTTGCGAAGCCCGCGATCCAAAAGGGCTTTATCAAAAAGCAAGACGGGGTGAGATAAAGCAATTTTCAGGCATAGATTCGCCTTATGAGCAGCCCATAGATCCTGAATTACATTTAGACGGCACACTTTCTATAAGTGAGCTAATCCAACAAATTCTCACCTATCTACGGCAAAAGCAAATTTACCGTTAATTTTATGATGACATTAAATTATCTCTGCATAAACATCCCATAAAAGGAGCATGTGTAGAGATAATATATGTAACTAGAGTCAAAAAACGCTTATATCGGCATACCACGTAAACGACAACTCACGCTTTAATTGAGCATTCATTTATTTATAAATTAACCCCATAGCACTTTGTCGTAATAAGAAAAAATCAAACCTTAGTCTGAATTTTACAGAACTTATCCATGTTTATAGTGAGGATAATAGGAATAATAATGTAATATATTCCAGCACTTTTGTGGCGTCTGTGGTTGAGTTGTGGGATGATTAGCCCATTAATCTTGGGGGTGGTAATGGGGAAATTAACAGTCTTACTTCTGATTTTACTTGGCTGGCTACAATATTCATTGTGGTTAGGTAAAAATGGTATCCATGATTACAACAAAGTAACTCAAGAAGTTGAATCTGCAGTGGCGCAAAATACGCAGTTAAAAGAGCGTAATGATCGTCTATTTGCAGAGATTGATGACCTCAATGGCGGGCAAGAAGCGCTAGAAGAACGCGCTCGTAGTGAATTAGGAATGATAAAGCCTAATGAGACATTTTTCCGTATTGTGAGCGATAAATCTCAACCACGTCGTTAATTTATTGAATTAATAGTGTGTCCTGATACAAATAGCATAATGAATATAACAAACTCTACTCTTCCTATTGTTGCTGTTATTCCTGCGGCAGGTATTGGAAGCCGAATGCAATCAGTCTGTCCAAAACAATATTTGAAGATTGGCGGATTGACTATTCTTGAACATACCATTAATGCCTTATTAAAACACCCACGTATAACGCAAATTATCGTGGCGATCAGTCCTAATGATAGCTATTTTCACTCTTTACCTTTAGCACAAGATGAAAGGATCATTACGGTTAATGGTGGTGGTGAACGTGCTGACTCTGTATTGTCAGGTTTAGAGTATGTCACCCAACATTTTTCTGAAAATACATGGGCATTAGTTCATGATGCAGCAAGACCCTGCCTGCATTTTGGCGATCTTGATCATCTTATTAAATTAATTGATGAAAATGTTATGGATCCACAATTTTGTGGAGGCATTCTTGCGACGCCTGTTCGCGATACAATGAAACGTAGTCATCAACAAGATAATCATATTGAACAAACAGTAGAAAGAACAACGCTATGGCACGCTTTAACGCCACAATTCTTTCCTGCATTATTATTAAAACAAAATATCGAAAATGCACTCTCACAAAAAGCAATGATCACTGATGAAGCCTCAGCGATGGAGTTTGCTGGATATGAACCTTTATTAGTTAAAGGTCGTGCAGATAATATCAAAGTTACTCAGCCAGAAGATTTAGCGCTTGCAGAGTTCTTCCTCTCACGCCAAATCACCAGTATAAGGAACACATAATAAAATGAGAATTGGACACGGTTACGACGTACATAAATTTGGTGGTGAGGGGCCTATTATTATTGGTGGTGTCAGAGTTCCTTATGAACAAGGGTTGCTAGCTCACTCTGACGGTGATGTTGTATTACATGCTGTTACAGATGCTATTTTAGGTGCGGTGGCAATGGGAGATATTGGTACATTGTTTCCTGATACTGATCCAGCATACAAAGGCGCAGATAGTCGTGTACTTCTCCGTGAAGCATTCTCTCGAGTAAGAGCAAAAGGTTATCGAATTGGTAATCTGGATGTCACGATTATTGCTCAAGCACCCAAAATGCTACCTCATACACCGCAAATGCGCGTCAATATAGCTGAAGATCTTCACTGTCATGTTGATGATATTAATGTGAAAGCGACCACAACAGAAAAGCTTGGCTTTGTTGGTAGAAAAGAAGGCATTGCCTGTGAAGCCGTTGTTTTATTAATGAAAGAGTCATTACCTGAATGAGTGATTTACCTGAGCTCCATTGGTTACATGGAAAACCACAAGCAACAGGCTTATTAAAGTCAATTCCTGAAGATTTTATTGTCTGTGAAGATCTTGGTTTCACCCTTGATGGCGAAGGCGAGCATGTCATGGTGAAAATCAGAAAAACAGGTTGCAACACGGCTTTTGTTGCTGAAAAATTGGCAAAATTTGTTGGGATCCATCCTCGTGATGCGAGTTATGCGGGGCTAAAAGATAGAAATGCAGTCACTGAACAATGGTTTTGTCTGCGGATGCCAGGTAAAGAGATGCCTGATTTTAGCCAGTTTGTTTTAGAGGGTTGCGAAATTCTAGAAACGAGTCGTCAGCAACGTAAATTACGTATAGGAACGCTAAAAGGTAATCACTTTACATTGGTGTTACGAGAAATTTCTGATCGCGATTTTGTTGATACTCGACTAGCGCAAATAAAAGCGAAAGGTACTCCTAACTACTTTGGTGCTCAACGATTTGGTCGTAATGGTGAGAATTTACGACAAGCCATGCGTTGGGCAACGGACGAAATCCGCGTAAAAGAACGAGGAAAACGTAGCTTTTATCTTTCAGCAGCCCGTAGTGCGATGTTTAATCATATCGTCAGCAAAAGATTAGAGCATGGTTTATATTCAAAAGTGATACTCGGTGACGCCATGCAGCTTCATGGAAAAGGTAGCTGGTTTGTCGTTGATGAAACAGAACTGGCTCAAACACAAATCCGTTATGAAGAGCATGATGTTCATATTACAGCACCTCTGCCGGGTAAAGGTGATTTAGGTACACAATCACAAGCATTGGATTTTGAAATTGAAAATCTGGCAGAATATGGATCCTTCTGGTCGCTGGCTCGACAAGAACGCGTTGATAATACAAGACGTGCTATCAATGTATTTCCAGAAAATATGTCATGGAATTGGGTAGATGACACCACGGTTTCTCTGTCATTCTTTTTACCAGCAGGAAGCTTTGCAACTAGCGTTGTACGTGAATTAATTTTATTAGGGAATGATGATGCTGAAAATATTGGTGAGTAATGATGATGGTGTAACGGCTAAAGGAATACAGACTCTCGCTAAAGCATTGCGCCAGCGTTATGATGTACAAATTGTTGCACCTGATCGCAACCGTAGTGCTGCATCTAATTCTTTAACAATTGACAGGCCTCTACGTAAGCAAGAGCTTGAGAATGGGGATATTGCGATTATTGAGGGAACCCCAACGGATTGTGTTTATCTTGGTGTAAACCATTTAATGCGTCCTCGCCCTGACATTGTGGTTTCTGGTATTAATCATGGTCCTAATTTGGGTGATGATGTTATTTATTCTGGTACTGTTGCAGCGGCAACAGAGGGGCGTTTTTTAGGCTTACCTGCGATTGCGGTTTCACTTGATGGTGAAACGCACTTTGAGACTGCCGCTCAAGTAACTTGTGAAGTCTTGGCAATGTTACAACAGGTACCGTTAAGAGCTGGAAATATTCTCAATATTAACGTACCTGATATTCCTCTTGATGAAGTAAAAGGTTTTCGCATTACACGCTGTGGTAGTCGTCATGCTTCACAACATGTATATACGCATGCCGATCCTAGAGGAAATAGCCTTTATTGGATTGGACCACCAGGTGAAAAAAATGATGTTGGTCCTGATACAGATTTTGCTGCTGTTGACGAAGGTTACGTTTCGATAAGCCCATTACATGTCGATTTAACAGCCTATAAGGCACTCGATTTACTACAAAATTGGTTAAATAAAGCAGAGGTCAAAAAAACATGTTAAGTCGGTCAATGAAAGACTTACTGACAATGTTAAAACAGCATGGCATCAAGGATGAGAGCCTGTTGGAAGCAATGAGTAAAGTACCAAGAGAGCTTTTTATTGATGAAGCGCTTTCTCATAAGGCTTATGAAAATACAGCTTTGCCTATTGGCAATGGGCAAACTATTTCACAGCCTTATATTGTTGCCAAAATGACAACGCTATTGGAATTACAGAATACGGATTCTGTATTAGAAATTGGTACAGGTTCAGGATATCAAACAGCAGTATTAGCAAATTTAGTTCATCATGTTAGTTCTGTTGAGCGTATAAAGATATTGCAATGGCAAGCTAAACGCCGCTTTAAACATCTTGATTTACATAATATTTCGACTCGTCATGGTGATGGATGGGAAGGCTGGTCATCAAAAGCCCCTTTTAATGCCATAATAGTGACAGCATGTGCAACAGAAGTGCCACAACAGTTATTGATGCAGTTAGCTGATGGTGGCAGGATGATAATACCTGTTGGTGAACAGCAACAAATACTGAAGTTTATCCGACGTTTAGGTAATGATTTTCACTATCAATCTATAGAAACCGTTAGATTTGTTCCTTTAATTGCAGGTGAGTTAGCATAACTTCCAGATAAATCTGACCGTTTTTTATTACTGATTTTTAATAGCTTGTCGTAATCTGCACTAATAAATGAAATATTTTCAAAAAATTACAGTCTTTTTGTTTAACTCGACAAATTGCTAGATGCTAATGCCTTTTTAAAGGGAGAAGGAAGTATGAATTCAGAAAGCCCAATTAAGCATATCCGCTGGGCAATCATGTGTTCGGTAATTGGATTTGCATTAACAGGCTGTGCAGACACACCTTATCGTCCTGCGCCAATTACCTCTGTAAATGATAGCTCTTCAAATAATACGGTATCAACCGCACCTGTGACGACTAACAGTAATGCGACGCCTATTGAAAGAACTACCCCCTTACAATCGTCACCTCCTCCTTCTATTAAGGTGAACTCCGCTTCGTCTAATGGAGGCATGGAGCAACCTCAAAGCCAGTCTCGCCCAGTAGCTCAAAATGTAAGCACTGATGGCTCAGGACGTATTGTGTATAACCGTAACTACGACAGTATTCCAAAAGGAAACTACAACGGTAATACGTACACGGTAAAACGCGGTGATACTATGTTCTATATCGCTTGGATAACAGATAGTGATGTAAAAGAACTAGCATCGATGAATAATATTCCAGAACCTTATAGTTTAAACGTAGGGCAGGTATTGAATATTGGTAATCGTCAGGTCAATACTGGGACTAATACCAATGTCAATACATCGGTTATTAATCAATCCAGTAGTACAGGTGTTCAAACAACACAAACTAAACCAACAAATAACGGTACTATGGGACCATTGATTACTAAACCAGCAACCACGCAACCAAAGACAACGACTCCACCACCAACAACCAATACAAATACGACAACTACCGCAACACCGGCACCAACAGCAGTTTCCGGTAAGTGGATTTGGCCTGCACAAGGTAAGATTATCGAAAGTTACTCAAGTGCACCTGGTGGTAATAAAGGTATTGATATCGGTGGTACAAAAGGATCACCGATTGTTGCAACGGCTGCGGGTAAAGTGGTTTATGCAGGTAGCGCATTACGCGGTTACGGTAACCTCGTTATCATTAAACATAATGACGAATACCTCAGCGCCTATGCACATAACGACACTATTTTGGTACGTGAGCAGCAAAATGTGAATGCGGGTCAGCAAATTGCCACAATGGGTAGCTCTGGAACCAGCTCAGTCCGACTCCACTTTGAGATCCGTTATAAAGAAAAATCACTTAACCATTGAGTTATTTACCTGAAATGATCAGCGGTGTACGCGCTTCATCGATTAAGATTGAGTCAACCTCATCCACTAATGCATAGTGTAATTTACGTTGAACACGCTCTTGAGG
>NZ_MIIZ01000666.1:0-5174 GCF_001743005.1 Shigella sp. FC1967
AAAGCCCTCTTGCTATGTGGCAGGCACTTTATGTGAAAGAACAACTACAACTTACTCATCCAGGTTTAGTCGTTGAATTAGTACCGATGGTCACTAAAGGTGACATCATTTTAGATACACCTTTAGCAAAAGTAGGTGGCAAAGGGCTATTTGTAAAAGAGTTAGAACTTGCTCTACTTGAATCACGTGCAGATATTGCCGTTCACTCTATGAAAGATGTTCCTATTGATTTTCCTGAAGGCTTAGGATTAGTGACTATTTGTGAACGGGAAGATCCTCGTGATGCCTTTGTCTCTAATCATTATGATTCTTTAGAAGAACTACCTGCGGGTAGCATTGTAGGAACATCCAGTTTACGCCGCCAATGTCAATTAAAAGCACAGCGCCCAGACCTAATTATTCGTGATTTGCGAGGTAATGTAGGGACTCGCTTAGGGAAATTAGATAATGGCGATTATGATGCGATTATCCTTGCTGTTGCTGGCTTAAAACGCCTAGGTCTTAACGAGCGGATCCGCACGCCATTATCTGCTGAGCAATCTTTACCCGCCGTTGGGCAAGGCGCAGTGGGAATTGAATGTCGCTTAGATGATAAGGAAACTCGCCAACGCTTAGATGCCCTCAATCACTCACGCACTGCAATTTGCGTTAAAGCAGAGCGTGCAATGAATACTCGCCTTGAAGGCGGTTGCCAAGTTCCTATTGGAAGCTATGCCATTTGGCAAGATGACAAAATTTGGTTGCGGGCTTTAGTCGGTTCTCCTGATGGCAAAACTATTTTACGTGGCGAACGTTTAGTCACGCCAGATAACGCTGAAACTGCAGGTATCTCATTAGCTGAAGAGCTTTTTAGATAAAGGGGCTCGCGCGATTTTAACGGCAGTGTATCAAGGTAGCACACCTGCATGAGTATTTTAGTTACTCGCCCCAACCCAGCAGGAAAGGCATTAGTCCAGCGTTTAATTAATGCAGGGCAAACAGCTTTTCAAGCACCTTTGATAGAGATCACCGCAGGTCGTGAACTCCCTTTATTAAATGCTAAACTAACAGGATTAAGGGCGGGTGATTGTGTATTTTTACTTTCTAAAAATGCGGTGTCATACGCAAACTGGCAACTAAATCAATTACAGCAATCATGGCCAGATACGCTATCCTATTATGGAATAGGTCAAAGCACAGCGAAAGATTTCCAACATTTAAGCAGTCTTCCAATTTGCTACCCTGAGCAAGGAGAAACCAGTGAAGATCTTCTTGACCTTCCTGCGCTTAATCAGGTGAAAAACAAGCAAATATTACTGCTGAGAGGTAACGGTGGTCGTGATTTACTCGCAACAACATTGAGTCAACGAGGCGCAATTGTTGATGAATGCGAATGTTACCAACGCCTATTTATTAATTATTCCCCCGAAGACTTTGCGCTTCAATGGGAAAAAGCACAGGTTGATACGCTTGTTGTCACTAGCGGTGAAATGTTACAACAACTCTTTGATCTGGTCGCTGAATCTAAAAAAGCATGGCTGTTAAACTGCCATTTATTTGTGGTTAGTGAACGATTAGCAACAATAGCAAAAACATTAGGGTGGGAAACCGTCACCGTTGCTGAAAGTGCCAATAATGATGCTTTATTTCATGCATTAATACAGAACCTAAATGAGACGCCGATATGACGGAACAGAAAAATACAAATGATAATGACTTGCCAAAAGATGCAGCTAAAGCTGATGAGAATGTCCGCTATCAGGAAGTCAAACCTGTTAATAACAAGCGCTCAGGCCTAATTGGAAGTGCTGTTGCAATCCTTGTTATTTTGGCAATCGGTGGTGGTCTTTACTATTACACCAATCAACAAGCATCAAAGCTGAGTGTAGAAAATCAATCACTCAAATCTGAGCTTGCCCAATTACAACAACGCCAAAATACTTATCAACAACGCTTTGACAATATTGATAGTATGTTTAACTCACAAAAGCAGACTATCGATAAGTTACAACACGAGCGCCAAACGACAGAGCGCCAAATTCAAGATCTACAAACACGCTTTGCTGCTATTTCCAGTGCAGATGTCAAAAGTTGGCTATTAGCACAAGCCGATTTTATGGTGAAAATGGCAGGTCGTAAGTTATGGAATGATCAAGATGTTGTGACCGCGGTAAGTCTACTAAAAGGTGCGGATAGTAGCTTAGCGGAAATGAACGATCCGAGTTTACTTGAGATCCGTCGTGCTATTAATGAGGATATCAGCAGTTTAGCTGCTCTCACCAAAATTGATAATGATGGCATCATTTTACAATTAAACCAGTTAGCAAATCAGATTGATAATCTCCGTTTAGCCGGTTTGGAGCGTAACGGCTCACCCATGGATAAAAACGACGAAACCATTTCTGGTTCACTTTCTGATTGGAAACAGAATCTCAGCAAAAGTTGGAAAAGCTTTATGGATGATTTTATTACCATTCGTCGTCGTGATACCGCAGCCGTTCCTTTATTAGCACCGAATCAAGATGTCTACCTACGTGAGAATATCCGTTCACGTTTATTAATTGCTTCTCAAGCAGTACCTCGTCACCAAACTGAAACTTATCAGCAATCACTGGAAGCTGTATCCACTTGGGTACGTGCTTATTTTGATACTTCAGATCCAAGTACAACTGCATTTTTAGATACGATATCTGAATTAGAAAAACAGCCTATTACGCTTGCAATGCCATCAGAATTGAAGAGCCCGATACTGCTAGAAAAACGTGTAGAAAAGCAAATCCGCAATTTACTGGCTCAAAATGAATACGCAGAGCCACAAGTTGCAGAAGCCCAAGATGCTCAAGCAGTAGACGTTGAACATAATGCATCAGAAAGCATACAAGATGCCGCTGCTGATAGTACAGCGGTTGATGCACCCGTAACACAACAAGGAGAATAAGTTTATGTTAAAAATACTGCTCCTTTTTGTCGTGCTTATTGCGGGCATCATTTTTGGCCCACTATTGGCTGGTCATCAAGGTTATGTGCTTATACAAACTGATGATTGGGATATCGAAACCAGTGTGACTAGCCTTGTCATTATATTTATTTTACTGCAATTAGCCCTACTACTGATTGGTTGGGGTTATCGTCGCTTTATTGGTACAGGCTCAAAAGCATATAGTTGGTTTTCTTTCCGTAAACGTAATCGGGCACGCAAACAAACTAGCATGGCATTAATGAAATTAGCGGAAGGTGATTTTAAAGAAGTTGAAAAAACTGATGAGCCGTAATGCAGATTATGCAGAACAACCTGTTGTAAACTACCTATTAGCTGCTGAAGCCGCACAACAGCGAGGTGATGAATTCCGAGTTCAACAACATCTTGAACGCGCAGCTGAGCTTGCTGATACTAATCAGCTCCCAGTTGATATCACACGAGTGCGTATTTTATTAGCACAAAATGAAAATCATGCAGCGCGTACTGGCGTTGATGAATTATTAAATCAAGCCCCCCGCCATCCAGAAGTGTTACGTCTTGCCGAGGTTGCTTATACACGAACAGCGGCTTGGCAAGCATTACTTGATATCATTCCTTCCATGCAAAAAATTGCATTACACACGGATGATGAACTAGAACAATTACGCCAAAAAGCTTATATCGGAATTATGGGACAGAAAATGTCCGAAAATGGCTGTGATGGGCTGAAAAACTGGTGGAAAGCACAGCCTCGTAAAGTACATCATGATAATGCATTGCGTGTTGTGTTGGCTGAACACCTTATCGAGTGCAACGATCCAAATACGGCTCAAACGATCATCTTAGACGGTATTAAACGTCAATATGATGAGCGTTTGATCTTACTCTTGCCTCGTTTAAAAAATACAGATACCAATGTTATTGTAAAAGTGCTTAATACATTAATTAAACAACATGGACCAACCCCATTACTCAATAGCACATTAGGTCAGATAGCAATGCAACAAGGGCAATGGGCTCAAGCTGAAGAGGCATTTCGTAATGCGTTAAAACAACGTCCTGATGTTCATGACTTTGCGTGGCTTGCTGATGTATTAGATAAACAGAAAAAATCTGAAGAGTCGGCGAAAGTGCGTAAAGATGCTTTATTAATGACACTGAAAAAGGATTCAGTCATTTTTGAAGAGCCTAAAAAAAGTCAATAAACTCAATCAATAATAAACGCGATCATAATCAGATTGATCGTCAGATTAAAAGCCCTCTTTATATTGAGGGTTTTTTATTTGATTTAAAAGCCATATTGAAATAACAGCACCACTTCTGCACATAAAGTCAAAAAGACATACACCCAAGCAATACGATAAAAACGAGTGGGTATTCCTTTCTCATTTTCTTGCTTAAATGACAGGTAATGTTTTCTCGCTTGATAAAACACGATGATATAAATCAGTGCAATCCCCTGACAAAGAAAAGCCACATATTTAGCCCATGATTTCCCCCCAACAATGAGCATAATAAGCGGGATCAAAAAGAACAATAATGGACCAAATTTCTCTATAAGAAAGAGTTTTTCTTGTGCAAGATATGCTTTTTGCTTATTTATCATATTGATAATATTTCCAATCTACCCTTGCACTGGATAATAGCGTGATAATGCAGTGAACACAAAATAGCTGTCTATTAATAGATAAAAAAAACGCCTGCATAAAAATATACAGGCGTATAAATATACAATCAGGTCTACAGACGGATGGTGCCTCACTCAACGTTTCGTCCTGTTGATGATGAATGATGTTCATCGTTAACGTGGACGTAGGCACCGAATAATCGGCTCTGCATCATTCCTAGGTTTATGAAGCCATATGCTGTCATAAGGAGTGGAATGAGCATCTACACTATACATACTGCATGTAACGTGCCAATTTTTTCATTTTTTATTAAAAATATCCCTTATCTCTAAAATGAATAATGTAACGTATTGAATTTTAGTTTTTCTTTCCAACTTTACTCATTTTTAATAATAAAGAAGCTATGGTCTGTACTTTCACCATGCTATTGCTAAATAAAAAAAGAAAATATAGGGTCTTATAATACGTCTCTTTTTTCACGACAAGAAAACACATCAAATATTTAATTATTTAAAATCAGCATGTTATATGTCTCCTATTGGCGACATTTAAAAAATAGAGAGTGTTGGCATTTACCGACAAATAAAATAAAGTTCTTATATTTCATG
>NZ_MIIZ01000667.1:0-5157 GCF_001743005.1 Shigella sp. FC1967
CAAAATCCGGTGTTCCCGCAAAAATAATACGTAATGAATCAGACACGTTCTCTTCCTGTTTCAATTTAACTGTTACTGTCCTGCTTTAGCTCTTTTTTTTATCTAGCTTATCGAGTTTTTCAACTTTTTGGCGGATGCGTTGGCGTTTTAATGGAGATAAATAATCTACAAATAATTTACCAACTAAATGATCCATTTCATGTTGAATACAGATAGCTAATAAATCATCAGCTTCTAACTCAAAAGGTTGACCATTGTAATCAAGCGCTTTTACTTTTACGTGCTCGGCACGAGGAATGAAAGCACGTTGTTCTGGGATAGATAAACAACCTTCTTCTATGCCGGTATCACCATTGGCATCAAGAAGTTCTGGGTTTATTAATACCAGTCTTTGATCTCTTGTTTCAGAGATATCAATGACGATAATACGCTGGTGAATATTCACCTGTGTTGCAGCTAAACCGATACCTTCTTCCAAATACATTGTTTCAAACATATCATCGACAATTTTTTGAATTTCGGCATCAACTTTTTCGACTGGCTTTGCAATCGTGCGAAGGCGCTCGTCTGGATAATGTAATACGTGTAACACTGCCATAATTTATTCGGACTGTTTCTAAAATGTGAATAGGATTTAATGTCTATTCTAGACATTTATTGTCTAGATTGACAGTATTTGGTGTGTTTAGCACTTACCCTGTTTACTAAAATTAATATTAGGATAATGCATGGATGCTAGAGAAATATGGATAAGGCTTAATGCTGTTTCAAGACTCCCTATTAATAAAGCGATTCAAATTGCAAAGTATCTACAATCTCTGACTCAGTTAAATCAAAGACTATTAATAGGTTGTGGTCTGTCAGAGCAGCAAAGTCATCAATTTTTAAGACTTCATGCAAATGCTGTCAATGATACATTAAAGTGGTTAGATAAAAATGAATCATCATTATTAACAATTACAGATTCAGATTATCCTTCTTTATTAAAGCAAATTTCATCACCGCCACTTTTGCTTTTTGTTGCAGGAAATAGGCAGCATTTAAAAAGCACACAAATTGCATTAATTGGTAGTCGAGTTGCTACACCATATGGTTCCAAATGGGCTACTTATTTTGCACAGGAATTAGTAAAGAAAGAACTCACTATTACAAGTGGGTTAGCCCAAGGTATTGATGGTATAGGACATAGAAGTGCATTAAAGAATAATGGTATTACTATTGCTGTGCTAGGAAGCGGCTTAGAGCAAATTTATCCGTCATTTCATCGCACTCTTGCAGCACAAATAAAAGAATCAGGCCTTATTATTTCTGAACATTTACCTATGACACCACCGTTAGCTCGCCATTTTCCTCAACGTAATCGAATTATTAGTGGGCTAAGTACTGCACTGCTTATTATCGAAGCGGGAATTAAAAGTGGTTCTTTAATAACAGCAAATTATGCTCTGCAACAAGGTAAAGAATTGTTTGTGTTACCTGGATTATTAGGAGATGCTCATTTTGAAGGTAATCACCAGCTTATTAAGCAGGGTGCAAATTTAGCGTCTTCGCCTGAAGATATTCTGGAATATTTAACTAGCTCTTTGCAATGGCTTATTTGTGATAATGAGCATCAACAAAAACTAATAACGGAAGAAGATACAACGCTTATTAATAATGAAAAACGAGAGGCTAAAATAGAGCAATTTACCTCTGAACAACAACACGCAATGGATGTGATATTGCCTTTTCTATATTTTAATAAAACAATACCTATTGATATTATTGCTCAGAAGAGTGGATTATCTACTTCTGAATTAGCTCCTCTTTTATTAGAACTTGAGCTTATTGAAAAAGTCGCTATTGTGGCTGGTGGCTATATTCGATTGGAATAAGTGTAATGAGGTAAAACAATGGCAAAGAATATGCCGTTTACACAGCAACCTGAACAGGAAAAGTGTCCTGAATGTGGTAGCGCATTAGTGATAAAAAATGGAGGGCATGGTCCTTTTTTTAGGATGCTCTGCTTATCCTGAGTGCCACTATATTAAAACACTGAAACCACAAGGTGATGGACAAATTCTCAAAGTGCTAGAAGGACAACCTTGTAAATGCTGTGGTGCTGATTTAGTTTTACGTCAGGGGAAATTTGGGATGTTTATTGGGTGTAGCAATTATCCCGAGTGTGAACATATAGAGCAAATTGATAAACCTGATGAAACTGTTATATCTTGTCCTCAATGTGAAAAAGGAAAGCTATTACAACGTAAGTCTCGGTTTGGTAAAACATTTTATGCTTGTAACCAATATCCTGAATGTCAATTTGTATTAAATAACAAACCTGTTAATGGTAAATGTGAATATTGCCACTATCCATTATTGATGGAAAAAAAGGTCTTCTCAAGGAGTAAGATTGGTGTGCGCCAGCAAATTATGTGGAAAGCAACAAACAAAAAGAGAAGAACATGAATAACGAAGCATCACCTGTAAGCAATACGATTATAGAAGCATTAAAAAATAATAAAGTTATCGCATATCCAACAGAAGCTGTATTTGGGGTTGGTTGTGATCCTGATAGCGAGCACGCTGTTATGGCACTATTAATGTTAAAACAGCGTTCAATTGAAAAAGGACTAATTTTAATTGCTGATAACTATGAGCAATTAAAACCTTATATTGATGATAGTGCATTAACACAAACCCAACGAGATAGAATGTTCGCATCTTGGCCTGGACCTGTTACATGGGTTATTCCTGCCAAATCTACGACACCAAAGTGGTTAACTGGAAAATTTGATTCTTTAGCCGTGAGAGTAACAGATCATTCTATTGTTAAAGAGTTATGTTTAGCTTATGGAAAACCTTTAGTTTCAACGAGTGCTAATTTAAGTGGATTACCACCATGTCGTACAGTTGAAGAAGTGAGAAAACAATTTGAAAATACAATCCCTATCGTTGAAGGAATGGTTGGTGGTAGACAGAATCCTTCTGAAATCCGAGATGCATTAACAGGTGAATTGTACCGACAAGGGTGATTGTGATGGAAAAATATTTAGTGATGGGGAACCCTATCGAGCATAGTCAGTCCCCTTTTATTCACCAATTTTTTTCAAGACAAACAGGAATAGAGTATGGTTATGGACGTTTACTTGTTCCTTTAGGTGAATTTGATAAAGTCGCCTCACATTTTTTTTTCTAGTGGAGGCCGAGGTGCTAATGTTACTGTGCCATTTAAAGAAGATGCATTCCGCTTTGTGGACAAATTAACAAATAGAGCAAAAGCATGTGGTGCAGTTAACTCTATTGTTAAATTAGAAGATGGATCACTTCTTGGTGATAATACTGATGGACAAGGACTTATTCTGGATTTAGCAAGGCTCGATTTTATTGTGCCTAATAAAGTTAAATCTGTCTTAGTTATTGGCGCTGGTGGCGCAACAAGAGGAATACTACTTCCATTACTTGATTACGATTGTGACATTACTTTAACCAATCGTACATTTACAAAAAGCTGAGCAATTAGTAAAAGAGTTTAGTCAATTTGGAACGATCAGAGCAATAGCAGCAGAAGAGGTTGCTGATAGACATTACGATTTAATTATAAATGCATCTGCATCTAGTATGACTAATGATTTACCACCTATCCCTAATGAAGTTTATGGTTTTGAAACAGCATGTTATGACCTTTATTATCAAACCGGAATGACTTCGTTTCTATATAACGCATTAAAACATGGAAGTACGCGTTTGTCAGATGGTTTAGGTATGCTAGTAGGACAAGCGGCTTATGCATTTGAATTGTGGTATGAACTTGTACCAGATATTAACCCCGTCCTTAATATATTAAGAGAAAGATTGAATCAATGAATCAATTCATTCAATTTCCAGATCGTGAAATATGGCTAGCTGAGAATAAGAGCGTTTTTTTTTCCTGTCATGATCAATGGAATGCTTTTTGATTGTAAAATTACAGAGCAAGAGCTTATTGAGCGTTTTGGGATGGGTGAGGGAATTTTATTATTTAAACAAAATCGTTGGGACATTGAAGAAGAATTTGAAGAGTTGGTAACAGAGTATGAGTTATCAACTCTCCATCCTATTTATTCTTTATCAATGGTAGATTGATGAGTGGCTAAATAGTTATTTTTCCATCCGACATAATTATTAGCAGAATAGATAAAGTGTTCTATTTCTGCTGATGAAAGAGGGCGAATTTTTTTCACAGGACTTCCTAAGTAAAGAAAACCACTTTCAAGTCGCTTTCCTGGAGGAACTAAACTACCTGCACCAATCATGACATCGTCTTCAACAATTGCGCCATCAAGTAAAATAGAACCCATTCCAACGAGAACACGATCTCCGATTGTGCATCCGTGTAGCATGGCTTTATGCCCAACAGTGACGTTATTACCAATAATAAGAGGAAAACCTTCAGGATCATTGGGGGAGATATGAGTGACATGAAGAACCGAACCATCTTGAATATTTGATCTTTTCCCAATACTCACGTAATTCACATCACCACGAATAACAACCATAGGCCAGATACTGACATCTTCACTAATACGAACATCTCCGATAACAGTTGCTGTCTCATCAATAAAAACATTCTTATCAATAGATGGTGAAAGATGTAAGTAATTCCTGATCATTGATTTCCTCATAATTTAACCTCGTACTTGGTTTCATTTCATTATAAGAAAAGCATAGCAGTGGATAGGGTAGGCTGGCGAGAGCAATGATTTTTAATGGTGCATGACTATTAAAGTCGACAATAAAAAGAGAAAGTAGAGCAATAGAGCGTGATTGATAGAATATATCGAATAGACAATAACAAGATAAGGCGTATATTTTTTATACACAAAAAGGTGTTTTCCGTATCAAAAATAGACGTAAAGTTCAAAAAAGAGAACGAACGGAAAAAAAAATTGAAATAAACACTTGCGCTAATCCGAGATCTCCCTATAATGCGCATCCACTGACCGACGATGAGCTGACAACAGCCACGAAGGACAGTGAAGAGAAAAGAAAAAAGTTTGAAAAAACTCTTGACTCTTCAGAGGAACAACGTATTATACGCCTCCTCGCAACAACGCAGAAGACCGGAAACGGCAGCGAATGTTGCACTGCTCTTTAACAAATTATCAGACAATCTGTGTGGGCACTCGCAGAGACGAT
>NZ_MIIZ01000668.1:0-5134 GCF_001743005.1 Shigella sp. FC1967
AAATAAATATGGAGAACATCTGCATGTTTTTCTCACGAAAAATAAATCAGTTCTTTGCCGTCGCCAGTTGTCAAAGCCTAGTCAAAGCAGCAGAACAAATCAATGTGACCCCATCCGCGTTACGCCACGGTATAAATGAACTCGAAAGCCAAATCGGTAAATCACTGATTAAACGTTCTAAAAATGGGATGGATCTTACCCCTGCGGGAAAAACGCTTTTATGAACGTTTTATATCCTTATTATGAAAAAATTAGAAAAATTGAAAATCAGATATTGAATTCAAACGGAGATAAAACATTACTGTCTATAAAATCAGATGGCCTTTATTATCCTGATTTAAAAACAAAAATATTGGAGATCCGACAAAAGAATAATCAATATAGCCTCTCTTTAGAAGATGGTTATATTGATGATATTAAAGAAGAACTTTTTTGATAAAGAGTTTGATCTTGTGATTTTCGTCCCTTGAGTTTTGACTATCCACAAAAAAAATATCAATGCAATTAACTTATGCACACAAAAAGTCGGCTTATTGGTGAGTAAAAAAACTGTTTGAACAATATCCCAATACCAAAACATTTTTTTGCCAAAGAAACCTTAATACAAAGAAGCAGCAGTTTGCAAAACCCCATATTTTCAACGATTTTAGATAAGCTAAAAAATCAAGGTTATCAATATCATACTTTAGGTTTAACAGAAATGGCGGATGTCTTACACTGCGTTGATGAAGGGGCGGGTTACTGTTTTATGCCTGAAAATATTCATTATATTTCAACCATTACAAACGATGAAGTGCAGTTTATACGGTCTCCTTTTCCTTTTGATATTTTCTTACATCAAAAAGTCTATTTTAAAAAAAGAGAATGATAAAAAATTAGCCGATATCGCAATGGCGCTACGTTAATCGATTAAAACAGCGCATTAATATAATCAGAAGTAAATCCACGATATTGCAAATAACGAATTTGTTTGGCTCTCTCTTTAAAATCTTTGGGTTTAGCGCCACCAAATTTTTTTTCATAAACCTCTTGGCAAAGGGTGTACCAGTCGGTTTCATCTTCTTCAAAGAGACGTTCAATAATTTCACTAGGGAAACCTTTTGCTCGCAATTCTTGGCGAATACGCAAAGGACCATAAGATTTATTTAAATAACTGCGAAAAAAAGCATAAACAGTTCGATTATCATCAAGATAATGATTTTCTAATAAATGTTCCATCACTTGAGGTAAACATGCCTCATCAGTGACAGTTTGTGCATCTCTATCGCTTTCTCTTATTCTTCGTGCTAGGCGACGTTGTAGCTCTATTGTGCCGTAATCACGGCGAGAGAGCATAAAAATAGCGTACTGATAAAGCTCTTGATAGGTCATAACGTTCCTTTATTAAAAGAGTCCATGTGAAATTATGTCTATTATCATAACGGTTTATCATCGAAATAGCTTATTTCGACGTTAATTTAATCTTTAATAAAGAGAACCTAATAAAACAGCAATAACTAAAAGAAGAATTATCATTCTCTTTTATAATTTTAATCGACCTCTTTTTATTAAGATTAACTGAGAAAAAATAAGGCTTTTTACTTAATCAAGTCTTAATGATCCTATGATAATGCAAAATAAAAGCATTAATTACCATATATCGCACTTATAGATGGTGACCATTAATAAGAAAAAGATTAAAATTTCCGGCTACTCTTTTACTACTTACTTTTTTAATTTTCTGTGGGTTATGTATGAACTTTTCCAATTTAAATAAGGTGGTATTAGCCGCCACTCTTCTTGCAACTGGCTTCTCTTACGCGGATAGCGATCGCCCACTGCTTTCTTTAAGTGTTAGCCAGTCTGGTGGTACTGCTTTAAATAATGAAGGTTCATTAGATACTCGTACCCCAGCAAGCCAATCTCGTGTTTTACCGATTTGGGGTGATGAAGCCCGTGCCCGTGGTTATGATATTCCTGAGCCTTTTGGGATTGGTTATAACTATATGAATCTACGTCAAGATATCGTCGTGGATAAAATTGGCTTTATCATGCCTAAAAATCCAGAAACAGCAGGCGCACTAAAAATAGATGCCGGTCATACACGAGAAAAAAGCGAAACCCATATGCTAAAACTCGATAGCTGGGTATTCCCTTTTATGAATGTCTATGGACTTTATGGGCGCACTAAAGGTACGTCAAAAACAACGCTCAATGGCGGTACTTTTCTAGGTTTCCCTTTAGCTTTTATCGAAGGTATGCCTTTTGATCTCGATTTTAAAGGTGATACTTATGGTGGTGGTTTTACTTTAGCGGGCGGTTATAACCAATACTTTGCTACTTTTGATTTAAACTACACCAAAACGAACCTTGATATTTTGGATGGTGATATTAAAGCCTTGGTTATTTCACCTCGTGTCGGTTATGAATTTGTCTTTGAGCCTTTAATTGCGGGACAAGGTAATACTAAGCTGCAAGTCTGGACAGGGGCGATGTACCAAGATATTACCCAGCGTTTTAAAGGTGATATTAATAAATTAAACCTTCCACCCGCATTTGCAGGATTAATCCAAGCATTAGATGATCCTGGTATGAAATTCGATGTTGAACAGCATCTTGCTCATAAATGGAGCCAAACTGTGGGTGCACGTTTAGAAGTCACTCGTAACTTTAATGTCATTACAGAACTCGGTTTTAATAACCGTAATAGCTTCTTTGTTTCCGGTGAGTTCCGCTTTTAATGGTTAAATACCCTTTTATTTTGGGGCTGGCAATTGCCAGCCTCTTTACTTCACACACAGCACAAGCACAACTCTTCCCTGATAGACAACAAATAGACCAATGGTTAGTGGGCTTAGGGGGAGAAAATAGTTTCGACCGCAGTAAAACTATCGACTGGGGTATTTTACCAGGGCCTTTCTATACGCCTGAATTAGAATTAGGTGTCGGTATCGCTCTTATTGGTCTTTATCAAGCCGATAGTCGCCCTGATAGCAAAATCTCTTCTTTCTCGTTAAGTGGCTTTGGTTCCTCGACAGGTGCTTTTGGCATGACCTTTAGCAATTACACTTATCTTGCGGATGATACGTGGCGCTTTTATCTCACTGGCTCGTTAAACAATGTGCCAACCAATTATTGGGGAGAAGGTTATCACGAAGGCCGTGTTAAAGATCATTTTGGTGAATACCGCTCTCAAGAGTTGCACTTAACACCGACTTTATTGCGCCAAATCACCCAAAACACCTATATAGGCTTAGGGTGGGATTATTCAAATTTACAGGCTGCAACCCCAGACGTCCCCTTTAAAGCGTATATGGAAAAGCGCGATTTACCCTTACGCACCACAAGCTCAGGGTTAAGTGTCCGCTTTACTTACGATAGCCGTGATTTTTTACCTAATGCGCGTCAAGGGCAGGCATTTGATATTAGCTATACTCACTATTCTCCTGATACAGGGAGTAATAACCGCTTTAATGTGACACAAATGCAATATAACTACTATTATCCTTTAAGTGACAGTGCGGTTTTAGCTTTTGATAATTATGCCCGCTTCACATCAGGCGATCTGCCTTGGAGCCAACTTTCTAAGTTAAGTAATGGTCACCAAATGCGCGGTTATTATGAAGGGCGATATCAAGATAATCATGTATTTTCAACCCAATTAGAGTATCGCCAAAAACTGGATTGGCGCCATGGCATTGCACTTTGGATTGGAGGGGGGACGTTAAGCGACCAAGCGCGTGATTTAGGTAAAGGTCATTGGTTACCCAGTGTCGGGGTGGGTTATCGATTTGAGTTTAAACCACGTATGAATGTGCGTCTCGATTTTGGTATCGGTAAAGAAAGTACAGGATTCTATTTTCAAGTAGGTGAAGCATTTTGATGTTTAAGCGGTTTCTTTTTATCAACACCATTATCCTCTTCTTATTTATTGCGGGTTGTACTCACGTCACACCGGTTAAATCTTTGCATGCCAATATTGATAGTGTGACTCACGAAGAAGCCACTCAACGTTGGCAAACACCTGCACCATTAACAGCCCCCAATGGCTTAAGACCTTGTTGTGCTTTTGGTTACAACTTAAAAGTTAAAGCGTTCGAAATTCCTATTCCCTTTTATCGTATTAATAACGTTGTTGAGGCCTCTGCACTAGGCAATCATCGTTATAACGACAGTTTTTGGTTAGGAACCGCAGCCGTCTTAGGCTTAGGAAGTGAACAATCTGGTCTAATTTATTCCCGCAAAGGGGGATTTCTTGATATCGCCCATATTCGTGATACTGCGGATTACACTTATTATCTCTTTAGTCATATCTATCCAAAATTAGGTCAAGCGTGGACATTAACGCTCAGTAATGAGTTAGCACAACGTAAAATCCACTTTAATGCATTCACGCCCCCTAAAAACGAATTAGAACGTTATACCTTAAGCGCTTATCTTGCCGCACACCTCGGTTATCGCCTTGCGGTATGGCATGAAATTGCACAGTGGTATGGCTTTCGTTCAGTGCCGGGATTCTCCGAAGGTATCTCTGCATTTTCACCTGAAGATCTCTACTCCAACTTAATTGGTGCGCGGCTTTCACTCACGTTGATCCTGAATGGTCACGCCACCAGCCTTGAACAGTATAATCAATCAATGCAGGGTATTATTCCTTCTGCGCTTTACCAATTAGAAGCTCAACCTCGCCAAGTAACACAACAATGGTTTGATGTTATTGATGGACAATGGTGGGATAGTCAGCAACGAGTTCCCAATAAATTTCTCGTTTTAATGCGTGATTATCACATCTCAGACCAGCGCTATCCCGTGTTACCTTTCGAGGAAATAACACCGCCTCATTACCTCACGTTACCTAGTGCTTATTCTGGTTATGTTCTAGAACAATTAGCAGAATTTCAGCTTTGGCCAACCGACGATATGGAAAATTTACCGCATCCTAAAACCTACTGGCGTGAGGCGGATTTTACTGAATTTAACAGAAAAAAGTACGTGAAAATTGATAATAAAACTAGACCAAAAAACAACAAAAAACTGACTAAATAACAAAACAAAAATTGACACATTAAAAAACGCTTATTTTTACTAAATTTAGGTTAAGTCACATCTTTTTTCATAAGATAAATTTAAGTTTATGACAAAAAAGCACTTTTTG
>NZ_MIIZ01000669.1:0-5070 GCF_001743005.1 Shigella sp. FC1967
TGAAGGAGCTATGTGGCTCAGAATATGTTCATATGCCTGAATTGGCACCAACTAAAGAAATACTTAATCCATACAAAAAAAGGTGATATATCTTGGGAGATGTATGAAGATAGGTTCTTAAATTTAATGGCAAAGCGTAACATCGAACGCTTTGCAAAACTCCCGCTATTTGATCAAGGCTGTTTACTTTGTAGTGAGCACGAACCTCATTTATGTCACAGGCGTTTAGTGATAGAATACCTAAACGAACATACTGATTTAAACTTTAATGTTAAGCACCTGTACTAATGGCTAAGATATTGATTTTGTACCCTAAGCTTTTTAATTGTTATTCAAAATTTGCAAGGAAAGTGGGTAAGATAACATCGAATTTAGATGATGTGGAATTGCTTTATCCTGAAGATCCCAACAAGCTGATTGAAGTTTTTTGTTCGGAGAATATAGGTACTGTAAGTTCTAATCATTTACCAAAGTGGTCATGTGATGATATAACACATGCGATTGTTTTTGATGATGGAGAGGAATTTGTTTTAGAGTTTGAATTATTGACAAAATCTAAAATCCCTCTGAGATTTATACATATTCAGATAACTAGGGTGATTAATATAAAGTCTGATACAAAGTATAAAGCTGAAAAATGTACTCCTCACTATGAATACATTGGTAGGGGGATCATACTGGGGGAAATCCCTACTCAATGTTTGAGGATGGAGATCGAGATGAAGTTATCAGAAAATTCAAGTATGACTTCGATTATGATAAATTTTTAAATGTGGATAAATCAAAGGTTTATAGTTTGTCTGGGAAAAGATTGGGATGCTTTTGTAAGCCACAGGCCTGTCATGGAGATATATTGGCTGATTTTCTGAACTCTTGGGATGATGGTAAGTAGATTTTTAAATTTATGAACTAAAGTCAATGGTGGAGGGAGTATGATTTATGCTTATATAAATCATAGTTTATGATAAACTTTTTTTAGAAATTGTGATTATTAATTGATTATATTCGCAATGGTTAAAACTGACTTTTCCAATAAATCAAATACCGTAAATAGTCCCCACCGTCCTCTTGCAGCGCATGCACCAACGGTTTCATGCTTTTATGGGGTAAGTCAGGCCACTCACCAATTCCTCTTGGCTGATGAGTATTTTCCTCACTTAGGCTTTCCCATCCTGCTTCATTTGGCACCCATAAACCTTGCCATTCTTCTTGTGCTATACGGGGCAGCTTCCAGCACGGCTGATAACTAATGCGTCCATGTTGCCGCAGTACATCCAGCGGGATTTCAGGGCGTAATGTGGCTAGAAAACGGTAAGAACTGGCGTTGTTGCGGAGTGTATCCTGATAAATATCATCGCTGTGCGTATCAATCAGGTATTCAAACGGTGAGATAGATTTCAATATATTGGCTGTACTACCTTCAATCTCGATTTCTTCAACCCAGACTACAATACGTTGCCAGACGATAGCTTGAATCAAACAACGGTATTCTAGGGATTGCGTATCCAGCGGTGATTCAGTGAATAACGGTGTTTGTGCCGTCTCAATAGGTGCTGTAAAGGCTGAAGCATCAAAAGATCGGCTGTGAGTTGGGTATCCTTGCACTTCACGATAATCATATTGATTTAACGGGGTGATAACACCGAGATGCTCAAGTTGATGAATAATGCGCTCAGCACGGTGAAATCCTATCCGAAAATGGCGCTGTAAACGTCTCGGTGAGGCTCTGTTAATGAGAATGACATAATTAATGGCTTTAACTGTCAATGGGTCACAGCTGTTGTCTAGCGCGTTGTGGTGAGATAACTGCATAGTGCCTCTGAGTCAGTGACGAAAATACAGTTATTAAAATAACAAAAGATATTAAAAGATACTAACTTAATTCTTCCTGTTTCATTGTGAGTGCATTTTTTAATAACGCTTTTCTTTTCTCAACTGACAGTGATTTGTAGATTTCAAGTAAAAGGTTAAGATCTGCACTTTCAGAAGATAGCGTGTTTTGCTTGATGATCTCTTTTTCATTCGTGTTTAGGATCACCTTAAAGGCATCAATATGATAGAGGTCGCCACGCTTATTAGGGTTCTTCTTGCGAAAGTGGGGATGAAGAGCTGTGATTGACTCTAGACGGACTCTAACGCCTTTCGCGGTGGTAGGGATATCCATATCTTTATATTCAGGGTAACGTGTTGGATCGTCAGCTTTTTCTTTTCCTATAGCAGCTAGCTCCCCACTGGTAAACCAAAGCTTGGGCGCATTATCTATTTCAGTTAGTTGTTTTTTTATCAGTCATGATTTTTATAAATTCCATACATATCAAAAGGATAAAATAACCGCACTAGAAAGATGTTAAAATCATAAAGATATCTATTGATAATTCCCTTTAATTGGTTTTTAATAGACGAGGAATTAAACAGTGGAGTTATTACTATGTCTAACCCTGTAGCATCTCAAAAAAAGCCCGGAAAAGGAAGCGCTGCGGATTGGCACCGCGCGGATATTGTGGCGGCTTTGCATAAAAAAGGGGTCACACTAGCGCAATTATCTCGCGAGCATGGTCTTTCTTCTCGGACGTTAAATAATGCGCTAGAGAGAGCTTACCCAAGAGCTGAACAGATCATTGCGGATGTGATTGGCACGGCTCCCGAAACAATATGGCCGAGTCGTTACATCAACAAGCCACCCTCTAATAATCATGGGCGGTAATTGAAATAGCCTAAATATTTACCCTTGCCTATCGGTAAGGCATTGCACCCATTCTAGCGTCAACACCATGGAAAAAACCCTTAATTCATTTAATTGAAGGAACAGTCATGTCTATCAAAAATAAATTGCAAAAAATCCGAGAAGAAAACGAAGCGAAAGGATTAAATGATCCAGCTTTATTTAAACAGCGTTTGCTCAACGGGGGCTTTGGATTAGCTAAAACCTTTTGGCTATTTTGGTTTTTACCGATTTTATTCTTAAATATCGTTGAATTTTTTATTACTAAAAAGGTGACATTGAATAAAGTAGAAGCATTGATTCTCATTTGGGATGTTTGCTGTTTTTACTTTATCGCGAAAATACCGAATCGTCGTGCTTGGTATTACGTGGCGTTGGTGGTGATTGCACTTGATATATTAGCAGGGATCACCGTGAATTTTCTGCTGTAAGGTGACAATGTGAAAATGAAACTTAGCCAGTGGATGAAATCAAGCATATTAACGGCGATGGTTGGTTTAACGGGATGCAATGAGAGCACTGTAAATTGTAATAGTGATGGTGCAAAAGCATTAGCGTTACAAGTGGTCAATCAACATGTCGGTTGGGCAATGTATGAGCAGCTTGAGAATGTGCGAACGCAACGTCAAAATACACAACGAGGCGTTTATCTCTGTGCTGCGGAAGCAACGGGGAAAGCAGGTTCTATCACGGTAATTTATTCCGTGCAGCTTACGGATGATAAAAAAAGTTTTGTTGTTACGTTACTCAATGGTTAATTGCTATGCCAGCCTATTATTAGGTTGGCATTTTATCATTTGACGTTTCTATTCTTTCATTCACTTTCCACGTCAATATTCCCCCGCCATAAATAAAAATCACGGTAGGTATATCAAAATAGCAATGATGGCTAAATGCATGTAACTATCTGATTGTAAATAATAAAACACTTTACTTTGCTAGTGGTTATGGTAAAATATTAGCATGGCACTATACCAAAAATATGATTGGGTTGTGCTTAACAGTTTATTTCCACTTTTTTATTTAAAGGCAACTTTATATGACTATTCATCAGTCAGGGCTACGCTTGCCTATCGCACAAGCTTTTAGCCAATTATTATTACATGAACTGAATAATTCAGTGATTAACTCAGCGATTGATTTAACCACTGTTAGGGCGGTTACCTTAAATTTTCGAGACCCATTGTATAGTGCTGAAACAGGCGGTTTCCATCCTGTCGAAATACGCTTGTTACGGCTGCATGAGCAATGGCAGTTTGATTATGTGACAGATTTTTCATACATGGGAAGCTATTATCCTGAGCTTGAAAAGGAACTCGATGTTTGTTGGTCGCAGAGTTATATCTATCATTTTATGATAGGGGATATTGATGAAGAAGAGGGCGGAGCACTGTTTGAACTGTGGCAACGCAATTTTATTCAATACCACAAAATGAAATGTTATGAAGTCAGTATTCAGTGGGAAACCCACTAATTAAGTAAAAAATAATACCAGCGCTGGTGATTCCATTAAGTACAGTACAATCAAGAGAAGGTTTGAGTTGATGTTGATACCGTCCAAGCAAGGGGATTTAGATTGCCTCTGTGGGATTTACAGTCTGGTGAATATGAGTGCATGGTTTTATGGAGATCGCATTAAGCCCCGCCCGTTATTTAATTATCTTTTGCGTGAATACAGTGAATACTGGTCACTATACAAGTGTTTAAGTCAAGGTATTGATATTCCTGAAATGGATTACTTGATTAAGCGCCTAACCTCAAAATACCCATCACAAACCCCTCTACACGTCACCACGCCATTTCGTTACAGAGATGGACTTACCACACAAAAAATACTGTCTACTTGTCAGGCATTCTTAGACGCTCATACAACGTCACGTCGGCTTATTCTTCTGGGTGATCAGTGGCATTGGTCGCTGGTGGAGCGTATGGATAGTGGCTATCTCTATTTCTTTGATAGCCACCAGCAAGAGAAAGTGAGCCGCACCTGTTATGGTTTACGAGGTAACAAGGTACGTCGGTTGTATAGTGAATCTGTTTATTTTGTTGAAGTCACTTAGTTTTCGTATTCGCTTTATTAATTTTATCTGATTGCTAATCATACATTAGCTTATTAATATTCATTATTAAGAGTTATAAATGAATGGAAAGGGCTAAATGATATGAATGATCATATTGTTGTACATACAATACAAAATATTATACAAAAAATGAAAAATGAAGGTATTGCATGTACTGAGGATAGCATTATAGGTATATGGAAAAATCATCATATAGAGTTTGTCTTAGATTGGCGAGGAAAAGGGTATAGTAATATTACAGGAAAAAAGAATTACGATGAAATTGTC
>NZ_MIIZ01000670.1:0-5049 GCF_001743005.1 Shigella sp. FC1967
AGAAAGTTCAGCGCTTTTTCAGGGAAACCATTGGGTTTTTTACCTTTAACTGCATCAATCGCCTTAGTATCAATAGGGGGGCGATAGACCACTAAACTTTCACCATAAGCACGCATCCACTCGTGATCTTGATACAACTGCTGACGACCACTTAACGTACGCCAAGGGATCATTTCGTGAACGTTGGTATAACAGGCGTTATAAGAGACGTGCTCATCTTCAAGACCAGACCATGTAGGGCTTGAAATAATCTTACGAGGTTGGGCAACGATATCGCGGAAACGAATTTTTTCGTCTTCCTTTACTTTAGCTAAATGCGTGTGATCACGACCTGTCACTTGACTGAGTGCATCCCACGCTTTTACCGCCACTTGACCATTAGTTTCAGGGGCTAAAGAGAGAATAACTTCAGCGGCATCAATCGCCGTTTCAATCGCAGGACGTCCTTTTGCCACACCATCATGACGAACGCGATTAAGTTTTTTCAGAAAATCAACTTCTGCTTGTGTATTCCAACTAATTCCTTTACCACCATTACCCAATTTGTCCATTAAAGGACCCAGTGAGGTAAAACGAGCATAGGTATTTGGATAATCACGCTCAACAGGAATAAGGTGTGGTGCTGTTTTGCCTGGAATAAGATTGCATTCGCCTTTTTTCCAATCTTTCACATCGAAAGGCTGTGCCATTTCAGCGGCGGAGTCATGTTGTATTGGCTGTGTCACTAAATCGGTTTCAACCCCTAAATGACCGACACACAATTTAGAAAAGGTTTTAGCAATACCTTTATAAATTTCCCAATCGGTTTTGGACTCCCAAGCGGGATCTACCGCGGCGGTTAATGGATGAATAAATGGATGCATATCCGACGTATTCATATCATCTTTTTCATACCATGTGGCAGTGGGTAAAACGATATCGGAAAATAGGCAAGTACTTGACATACGGAAGTCTAACGTCACCACTAAATCAACTTTCCCTTCCCCTCCTTTATCTTGCCATTCCACTTCTTGTGGCTTAACTTGCCCTTGCTCGCCTAAATCTTTACCTTGCAATCCGTTTTCGGTTCCCAGCAAGTATTTCAGTAAATACTCGTGTCCTTTACCTGCTGAACCTAACAAATTAGAACGCCAAATAAATAAATTTCGTGGAAAATTTTGTGGGTTATCTGGTTGCTCTGAAGCAAAACGGATCTCACCTGATTTCAATGCATTAACGGTATAATCCGTTGCACTGACGCCAGCTTGTTGAGCTTTCTTGGCAATAGATAATGGGTTAACGTTTAATTGTGGTGCCGACGGTAACCACCCCATACGCTCTGAACGTACGTTCATATCGACCAAGCTGCCACTAAAGCGAGATTTATCTGCTAATGGTGATAACAACGCTGTTGGTGATACGGTTTCATAACGCCACTGACTTGAGTGGTTATAGAAAAATGACGTACTGTTCATATGGCGAGGCGGGCGCTGCCAGTCAAGACCGAAGGCTAATGGTAACCAACCCGTTTGTGGACGCAGTTTTTCTTGTCCAACATAGTGTGCCCATCCCCCACCACTTTGACCGACACAGCCACAGAAAATCAGCATATTGATAATGCCACGATAGGTCATGTCCATGTGATACCAGTGGTTAATACCCGCCCCCACAATCACCATAGAACGACCATGTGTTTTTTCTGCATTATCTGCAAATTCACGCGCAATACGAGTGATATCTTGACGACTTACCCCTGTGACTTTTTCTGCCCATGCGGGTGAATAGGCTTTGATTTCATCGTAGTTTGATGCACAGTTTTCATCATTTAAACCACGATCAATACCGTAGTTGGCTAATAGCAAGTCATAGACGGTTGTAACGTATTTTTCTTCGCCATTGGCAAGTGTAATACGTTTAGCCGGGAGTTTATGAACGAGAACATCATCCAGAGCAACACCTTCAAAGTATTCACTCTTGATACCCCCAAAATAAGGGAATGCCACATCAACAACATCATCGTGGTTTTCTAAAAGACCTAATTGTAAAGTGACTTCTTCACCACTTTTACCGTCTTTAGGTTCAAGATTCCATTTAGCCGCACCTTCCCAACGAAAGCCCATCGAACCTTGAGGAGCCACTAATTGCTGTGTTTTCTCATCAATAGCAATGGTTTTCCACTCTGGGTTTTTCTCCTGATCCAGATTGTTCACTAAATCAGAAGCACGTAACATACGACCCGCAACTAACTTGCCAGAGTCATGTTCATCTAACATCACTAACATTGGCATATCAGTGTAAGTGCGCACGTAGTTACTAAAGTATTCCGTTTGGCGTTTAACGTGGAATTCGTTAAGAATAACGTGTCCCATCGCCATTGCCATTGCACTGTCAGTACCTTGTTTGGGATTTAACCATTGGTCACACAGTTTCGCGATTTCAGCGTAATCCGGTGTCACTGCAACGGTTTTTGTTCCTTTGTAGCGAACTTCTGTAAAGAAATGAGCATCTGGCGTACGTGTTTGCGGTACGTTAGAGCCCCATGCAATCAAGTAAGAAGCGTTATACCAGTCCGCTGATTCAGGAACGTCTGTTTGTTCACCCCAAGTCATAGGTGATGCAGGAGGTAAATCGCAATACCAATCATAGAAACTTAAGCATGCACCCCCTATTAGAGATAAATAGCGCGCACCCGCAGCATATGACACCATCGACATAGCAGGTATTGGCGAAAAACCGATAATACGATCAGGACCAAACGCTTTTGCTGTAAACACGTTCGACGCTGCGATAATTTCATTCACTTCTGACCATGAAGAGCGAACAAATCCTCCCCGCCCACGAGCTTGTTTATAGCTTTTCGTTTTTTCTGGCGAGTTCACAATGGATGCCCATGCATCAACGGGATCGCTATGTTGTGCTTTTGCTTCACGCCACAATTTAATTAGACGTTTACGTACCATTGGGTATTTAACGCGGTTCGCGCTATATAAATACCATGAATAGCTCGCACCACGAGGACAGCCACGAGGCTCATGATCGGGTAAATCAGGACGTGTACGTGGATAGTCAGTTTGTTGGGTTTCCCATGTAACCAACCCATTTTTGACGTAAATTTTCCAGCTACAAGAGCCAGTACAGTTTACACCGTGAGTAGAACGAACAATTTTGTCGTGTTGCCAGCGACTACGATAACTATTTTCCCAGTCACGATTAACATTTAATTCTTGCCCGTGATCTTGTGAAAACGTATCACCAAGTTGCTTAAAATAGCGGAATCTATCGAGAAACTTACTCATCAGATACTCTCCCAATGCGCGCGAGCGCGCTCACATTGCGTATAATTCGTCATTATTGTTTATTGTGTTTACGTCCATAGACCAACCAAGTGATCAAGACGCAGGCGATATAAAATAGAACAAAGATTTTCATGGCACCGGCAGGAGAGCCAGTCATAGCCAGTGATGTACCAAAAGCTTTAGGAATAAAGAAACCACCAATTGCACCAATTGCAGAGATAAAACCCAATGCAGCTGCACTTTCTGTTACGGCTTCTTTTTGAGCAGCTTCATCTGAAACACCTTGTGCTTTCATGCGGTCAACTGTGATTTTTCTAAATACCACTGCAATCATTTGGAATGTAGAACCACTCCCTAAACCCGCGGTTAAAAACAACACCATAAAGACGCCATAGAATGCGATAAACGAGCCACCAGCACCGTTTTCAGGTAGTGTTAAGAAGAGTAGCGCGGAGAAAATTGCCATGATAATAAAGTTAATCAGTGTGACTCTAATCCCCCCAAATCTATCCGATAAAGCCCCGCCAACAGGGCGAGCTAAAGCGCCTAATAAAGGTCCAAAAAAGGCATAATGCAAAATGACAATATCGGGGAATTGGGTTTTAGAAAGCATGGCAAAACCCGCAGAAAAACCAATAAATGAACCAAAAGAGCACAGGTATAAAATACTTAATAGCCAGAGATGTCCCCGTTTTAATACAGGCAATTGCTGGCTTAAAGACGCTTTGTTAGCCGCAAGGTCGTTCATACCAAACCAAGCCGCAAATGTCAGAATAAGTAAGAAAGGAACCCAAATCCATGCAGCATTTTCTAGCCATAAACGTGAACCATCAGGCTGAACAATACCGGGACCACTAAACATCGCAAACATGCCAACACCAATCACTAATGGTGCAACTAACTGCATGACGCTGACACCCAGATTGCCTAATCCGCCATTTAATCCTAATGCCCCACCTTGACGTGCTTTAGGAAAGAAAAAGCTGATGTTTGCCATACTTGAGGCAAAGTTTGCACCGGCAAAGCCACATAAAAGTGAAATCACAATAAAGGTTGAATAAGATGTTGTGGTGTCTTGCACTGCAAAACCAAGCCAAATACAAGGAATGATGAGAAATACGGTACTGATCGCTGTCCAACGACGACCACCAAAAATAGGAATAACAAAGGAATAAGGAACACGTAAAATAGCACCTGATACTGAAGGCAGTGCAGTCAGCATAAATAGCTGATCTGTGGTAAAGTTAAAACCAACTTTGTTCAAATTTACTGCAACGGCACTAAAAAGCATCCATACGCAGAATGATAAAAGTAAACAAGGAACAGAAATCCATAAATTGCGTGAAGCGATCTTTTGACCAGTCTTTTCCCAAAAAGCTTTATCTTCAGGATGCCAATCTTCGATCACCCCTTTTCTCATTTTTTCTGGGTGTTGAGTGAGTGCCATAACAACCTCGGTTAACGGTTAGATTGGCACCTTTTTACGATTAGAATTGTTAATTAGTCATGATCTGCATCAAGCAAATATTTGTTTAATTTTTAAGCTGAAATGACTTTTTCACACCTAAGTATTAATAGGGTTACTCTTAATTTTTTTATTTTAAATTAATAAGTTAAACAAATACCACTGTAATTTATCAGTGAAATTATCTCTATCAGATATTTAGGGGTAACACTTTTAGTAGTATATGACATTTTGATGTCTTTTTTAAGGCAATTATAGCGCCAGAATAAATTTGGAAAATAACGATGAGTACACATAAAATCCAATGGC
>NZ_MIIZ01000671.1:0-5042 GCF_001743005.1 Shigella sp. FC1967
GCGATTGACCAACAGTAAGAACTGATGTGTCTTTCACTGGAATTAACTTTTCAGTATTTTGACGTGGTGGTGTTTTACGAGGTGCTTGAGTCGCTTTTTGAGGACGAGGCTGTCGTTTTTCACCCTCTTTAGGTGGCTGACGACGCGTATTATTTGGCTTTTTCGCTGTCGGACGTTTGCTGGTCTCCTTATCACCTTCAGCTTCGCGCTTCTTAGCACGTTGTTCTGCTCTTTGAGCTTGAACTCGCGCTTTAGCTTCTGCTAATTGTGTACGAGCATGTTCAATATGCTCAGCTTCCAGTTCGCCGCAGTCATTACCATTCAAATCGACACGTTTTGCTCCTTCTTTAACTCCATAAAGGTAGCGCCAACTTGAGGTATACAAGCGTAATGCCGAACGTAACTGCGTTTTACTCAGTTGAGTTTCATCTTTCAGATCTTCAACAAGATCTTGAAAAATGCCCACTTTCAAAGGGCGAGCTTCACCCTCAGCGATAAAACATTTAGGGAAACGTTCAGCTAAAAAAGCGATGATTTCTTTACTACTATTCAACTTAGGTTGATTTTCCATGAAATTTCCTGATTACAACGGTTTTGCCAACCAGCGCAGGCATGAACAAGCGACATTATAATAGTGTTGCCAACAATTTCTATGGCAAACGCCTGTTAACTTACACAAAATTCACAATATTTTGCTGTATGACACGTTTTTAAATGCTCGCAAAGCACGTCACACAACGCTTTAAGCCCATTTTCATCTTTTTTATCAAAACGATCAAAAATAGGACTATCAATATCGAGAACGCCGATAATTTGTCCATTTACTTCTAAAGGTAGAACAATTTCAGACTGACTGGCACTGTCACAAGCAATATGACCACTAAATTGGTGAACGTCACTTACTCTTAAAATTCTGTTTTCAGAGTATGCTGTTCCGCAAACTCCTTTTCCAAAACCTATTCTTACACAAGCCATTTTTCCTTGAAATGGGCCAAGGACTAATGAATCACCATCATTAAGATAAAACCCAACCCAATTTATCGTATCCAACTTCTCGTAAAGAAGGGCGCTGGTATTAGCAAGTGATGCTATAAGATCATTTTCACCAGACAACAAGGCTGACAAATTATCAGTGAGTTCCTGATAAAAAAGCGATTTTGGCATCATAAAACCCTATTTGCGTAACTAAAACAGATAACATACTCATAATTTAGCCTATTTTATCTTGAGGTTGAATACTCCATTTTCAAGAATTGGGTAAAAAAACGAGAATATTCCCTTAACACCCACAACAAAATCAGACACTTTGTATTGTAAAATGAAAAGCATAAATATAATAAAAATGATAACTTGTGAACCAGTGAGTATAGGTACTTTTTTTTTAGCTTAATCAAACGATAACTCTGAAGAAAACCAACTTAGGCGAATTAGCGAGCAACATAGTGAACAATATCGCAACAAAGGAAAAAAAATCAATACGCTGTCAAGAGTGTGATCATCTCGTGACACTCCCTCTTGCATTAAAGCGTGGAGAGGATGCTTATTGCCCACGTTGCCAAGCCAAACTTGCATCTTATCGATATTGGTCATTAACTCGTCTACTTATTCTCTCTATTACCATGCTTATTTTGGCATCAATAGCATTTACTCAACCACTAATTAAAATTCACCTATTAGGCACAATGATAACGGCAAATGTGCTCGATGGTATTCGTATGATGTCAGAACAAGGCTCCCCTCTTACGGCGACAATGGTCGCCTTTTGTGCTATTGCGGCACCACTTAGCCTCCCCATCGCTATTTTATATCTCCATTTAGGATCTCGCTTACGCCTTAATCTTCGCCCAGTCTTATTAATGTTAGGAAAATTAAAGGAATGGGTTATGCTCGATGTCTATTTGATTGGGCTTGGTGTTGCAACAATAAAATTAGGCGATTATGCAACGGTCTATATTGGCAATGGTCTAATTGCTTTTGTTTCTTTAATGATACTCAGTTTATTAATGCTCATTAACATTAATATGGACCAACTTTGGCAACGCTTCTATCCACAAAAAGAAATAGAAAAAAGCCCTGCGACTTGCCATGCTTGTCATTACCATTTTAAAAAAACACCATCAACACACTGCCCACGTTGTAAATCTTGCTATACCCCAAGACAACCAATGAGTTTGCAAAAGACATGGGCGGCATTAATTTCAGCAATAATTTTGCTAATACCTGCAAATTTATTACCTATTTCTATTTTCTACCTAAATGGTCGACGTAGCGAAGACACGATTTTTTCAGGTGTACTTTCCTTAGTGAATTCAGGCAATACTCCGATTGCGATTATTGTTTTTATTGCCAGTGTTTTTGTCCCTTTTTTCAAAATCATTATTATGCTGGGCTTATTATTAAGCATTCATTTTAACTCTCGTATTGATCCTCTAATTCGAATGAAATTATACCGTTTCGTCTCTTGGATAGGACGATGGTCAATGCTTGATCTCTTTGTAATTGGGCTGATGATGTCATTGATTAATCGTGATCAACTGATGACTTTTACAATGGGACCAGCGGCTTTTTATTTTGGTACTGCGGTTATTCTTACTATCCTTGCCGTTGAATGGCTGGATAGTCGTTTACTATGGGATACTTATGCAACAAGAAGAAAACGACGTTCAGGACACACAAGCCCAAATACGCCACAAACGTAAAATTTCAACATTTTGGCTACTCCCTGTTATCGCCATTTTTATAGCGAGTTGGTTGCTTTTCCAACATTGGCAAGATAAAGGAATAGAAATTACGATTGATTTTCAATCTGCATCAGGAATTGTCTCTGGCAGAACACCCATTCGCTATCAAGGCGTTGATGTCGGTCTTGTTAAGGACATCACTTTAAGCAATGACTTACGGCAAGTTATTGTTACTGCTGATATCCGCAAAGATCTTGCGACTGCACTGCGCAAAAATACACAGTTTTGGTTGGTTACACCTAAAGCCAGCCTTTCTGGTGTCTCGGGACTAGATGCTTTAGTTGGTGGCAACTATATCAGCATGTTACCGGGTGACGGTGAAAAACAGTTTAAATTTATTGCTCAGGAAGTTCGTCCTCAAGCGAATATCGATAAAAACCAGCAATTAATAACGCTAACAGCAGATAAACTGGGATCACTCAATGTTGACTCCCAAGTTTATTATCGCCAAGTCCCTGTGGGGAAAGTGTATAGCTATACAATCCGCCCTGATAATCAGGGTATTTTTATTGAACTGAGTATTGAAAAGCAATACGCCCACTTAATTCGCCAAGATAGTCATTTCTGGAATGTCTCTGGCTTTCAAGGTAGTTTCAATTTAAAAAGTGGCGTATCAGTAAAAATGGAAAGTGTTTCTGCTTTAATTAATGGCGCCATTGCTTTTGATTCCCCAGAAAATAGTCCTCCAGCACAAGAAAATCAGCAGTTCGTTTTACAATCTGCAACTTCCGTAGATGCGGGTAAAGCAATATATGGCGAAGATGGCTTAATTATTTCTCTAACCAGTGAAGAAAGTTGGGGAGTCGATGCAGGGCAACCTATTCTTTTTAGAGGAATTACTATTGGACAAATTATTCAGCGCAATATGAGTGATGACGGAGTTATTTTTGATGCAATTATTGCTCCTGAATATAAGCATTATATTTATGAAAATAGTAAATTTGTTGCCAATAGTCGAATTAACGTCAATATGGGTTTAAATGGCATTGAAGTGCAAGGTGCAACACCGCAAGAATGGCTTGAAGGAGGCATTCACCTGATTCAAGGTACTAAAGGCGCACCTAAAGAACAGTATCGCCTGTATCGTAACGATTTTTTTGCTAAAGCCAGTATTAATGGTAATGAATTACCTGTAACACTCACTTTAAAAGCATCAAGCCTTCCGGGGATCCAAAAAGGTTCGGTGGTTCTTTACCATCAATTTCAAGTCGGCGAGATTACTGATGTTCGACCTTTAATGGATGAATTTGATATTGATGTTTATATTTCCAAACAATATCGCCATTTGCTTACAGAAAAGAGTGTCTTCTGGACTGAGGGGGCAGCTAAAGTATCCGTTAATGGTTCAGGATTAACTGTTGAAGCAACGCCACTAAATCGTGCTTTAAAAGGCGCTATCAGTTTTGATAATTTCGAAAATATCAATAGTAATGTTTCACGTTACAAACTCTACCCATCAGAAACTAGCGCACGAGCTATCGGTGCACAAATTACTTTAAAAACATATGACGCAAGCAAACTTTCCGAAGGGATGCCTATTCGTTATTTAGGTATTGATATCGGGCAAGTCGAATCATTAATCCTCTCTCCAGATAGAAAGGCAGTGACTGTATCTGCGGTTCTCTACCCTGATTATGTCAAAACCTTTGCGAGATCAGGTAGCCGCTTCGCTGTTGTGACTCCCGAATTAACGGCATCGGGATTAGATAACTTAGATTCACTTATACAACCTTATATTAAAGCAGAGCCTGGTAATGGTGGCGTATACCGTCAATTTGAATTGCAAACATCCAATATAACAGACTCACGCTATCTCGATGGATTAAACCTCGTGTTAAATGCCACTGAAGCGGGTTCGGTACAAATCGGCACCCCCATTTACTACCGTGGTCTTGAGGTTGGCGCCGTAACAGGCCTTGAACTAGGAAACATGTCTGACAGAGTATTAATTCATATTCGTATTAGTAAAAAATACCAATATCTTGTTCGAAATAATACAGAGTTTTGGCTCTCATCCGGATATAACTTCTCGTTTGGTTTAACTGGCGGAGTTATTCGTAGTGGTACATTCAAGCAATTTATACGTGGAGGGATCACTTTTTGCAACGCCACCTTCTACACCATTACAAGCAAAAGCCAAACAGGAACAGAATTTCATTTTAAATAATAAAGAACCCAAGGATTGGGATGAATGGGGAACGGCAATACCTAAACCTTAAAGATTAGATAATTCTCCCCTATTTCAGATAATTTATTTAAAGCGGATCACAAAAAATGATCCGTTTTTTTTTATTCTAAAAA
>NZ_MIIZ01000672.1:0-5033 GCF_001743005.1 Shigella sp. FC1967
TTATTGAATGTCTGTCATTTGATTTTTAGGAAACCACTAATGATAAATTTTTACTTAAGATGTTATTAAGTAAAAATTATCTTACGTAAAAAATAGCTAAATAAAACTCACACAAAAAGGCATCAAAGTGATATAGAGGAGCGCTGAGTTAAAAAGAAAAATAAGCTCAAAGCAAACTTAAACTAACTGAGTAAGCCAAGATTAATCATTTTATGAACAATAAATTACGATAAAATAACCACTCAGCTGATTTTTAGAAAAATTTCCGCCTAAATCTGCGGATGGTGGTAATATCACAGTTTGTTATACTGCGAATTGATAAGAACTGTCCATCCCCATAAGAAGGGGATCTTGCTAAAATAAAATGCTGACAGGAGAATAAAAATGGATGCATTAACACTGCTTTTGAACCGCCGTTCAGCTTCTCGACTGACTACGCCAGCCCCTGATAGTGAAGCCCTCAATACTATTTTACAAGCAGGTATGCGCGCGCCTGATCATGGTGCACTTAAGCCTTGGCATTTTATAGTGATGCAAAATGAAGGCATTGAGCGTTTTAGCCAATTACTGCATAAGGCGGCAATAGCGAGTAATTTAGGACCAGAAGTTGAAGAAAAAGCAAAAAATGCACCTTTTCGTGCCCCATTGATTATCACGGTTATTGCGAAAGTGAAAGAACACCCTAAAGTTCCTGAATGGGAGCAAGTTGTTGCCGCTGGTTGTAGTGTGCAAGCAATGCAAATGGCGGCTGTTGCGCAAGGATTTGGGGGAATTTGGCGTTCAGGCTCTTGGACTCATGATGCCGTTGTAAGAGAAGGACTTGGCTGTAGCGAACACGACCAGATTATTGGTTTCCTTTATTTAGGTACGCCAGCCTTGAAAGCACCAATGACAGTTTCTCCTGCCGACTTAACTGATTTTGTGACTTATTTTTAAAAAGGATGGCATGTTATGTCTGAAGCAATTCGTTTAACACAATACAGTCATGGTGCAGGTTGTGGTTGTAAAATCTCGCCAAAAGTTTTAGAAACCATTTTACACAGTGAACAAGCTAAATTTCATGATCCTCATTTACTTGTCGGTAATGAAACCAAAGATGATGCTGCTGTTTATGATTTAGGAAACGGTACAGGTATTATCAGCACCACTGATTTCTTTATGCCAATCGTTGATAACCCCTATGATTTTGGGCGTATTGCGGCAACAAATGCAATTAGCGATATTTTTGCCATGGGCGGAAAACCGATTATGGCGATTGCTATTTTAGGCTGGCCAATTAATAAACTGGCACCGGAAATCGCACGCGAAGTGATTGAGGGTGGTCGAGCTGCTTGCCAAGAAGCAGGCATTTCACTCGCTGGTGGTCACTCAATTGATGCACCTGAGCCTATTTTTGGTCTTGCTGTAACAGGGGTTGTGCCCGTCAGTAAAGTGAAGAAAAACAGCGAAGCTAAAGCAGGATGTCAGCTTTTTTTAACGAAACCTTTGGGTATTGGTGTATTAACAACCGCTGAGAAGAAAGGGCTACTAAAACCAGAACACCAAGGTTTAGCGACAGAAATTATGTGCCGTATGAATAAAGCCGGTTCTGATTTTTCTGATATTGAAGGTGTCACTGCAATGACCGACGTTACAGGGTTCGGTTTATTAGGACATTTAAGCGAAATCTGTGATGGCTCTGGTGTACAAGCGACTATTCATTTCTCACAAGTCCCTAGATTGCCAGAAGTCGAGTCTTATATAGAACAAGGCTGTGTTCCTGGGGGAACAGGTCGTAACTTTGAAAGTTATGGTCATTTAATTGGTGAGATCACTGAAATGCAACGTAAGTTGCTCTGTGATCCACAAACATCAGGGGGTTTACTATTAGCCGTATTACCTGAAGCGGTTGAAAAAGTGAAAGAAGTTGCCTCACGTTTTGATATTGAATTAACGTCTATTGGTGAATTAACGGCACCAGTAGCGGGAAAAGCGTTGATTGAAGTGACTGACTAACGTAATGAGATTATTTATTGCAGAAAAACCCAGCCTTGCTCGCGCTATTGCTGATGTATTGCCAAAGCCTCACAAACGGGGCGATGGTTTTATTCTTTGTGGTGATAACCAGTATGTGACATGGTGTGTTGGTCACTTACTTGAACAAGCTGAGCCGGATGCATACGACCCGCGGTACGCCCGCTGGTCGTTAGATGATTTGCCCATTATTCCTGAAAAGTGGCAACTCAAGCCCAGAGCTGATGTAAAAAAACAGTTAGAAACCATCAAAACACTACTTAAGCAGGCAAAAGAAGTGATCCACGCAGGCGACCCAGATCGTGAAGGTCAGCTGTTAGTCGATGAAGTGCTTAACTATTTAAATATCAGCGAAGAGCAAAGAAAACAGGCGCGTCGTTGCTTAATTAATGACTTAAATCCAGCGGCAGTGACGCGTGCTATTGATAAGCTACGCTATAACCATGAATTTGTACCATTGTGTGTATCTGCTTTGGCGCGAGCAAGAGCTGATTGGCTTTATGGTATTAATATGACTCGAGCCTATACGCTCTTAGGTCAACGCAATGGTTACCAAGGTGTATTATCAGTAGGGCGAGTGCAAACACCCGTATTAGGTTTAGTGGTTCGGCGTGATGAAGAAATTGAAAACTTTGTTCCTAAAGATTTCTTTGAAGTTAAAGCGCATGTTGTAACACCTGCCGATGAACGCTTTACTGCGACTTGGCAACCAAGTGAACATTGTGAACCTTGGCAAGATGAGGAAGGACGGTTATTAAATCGTAAACTTGCAGAGCATGTTGTTGAGAGAATTAAAGGCAAACCTGCGAATGTAACGGATTATCAAGATAAGCAAGAGTCTGAAATAGCGCCGCTTCCTTTTTCACTTTCCGCATTACAAATTGAAGCGGCAAAACGCTTTGGCTTAAGCGCACAACAAGTCTTAGATACGTGCCAACGCTTATATGAAACACATAAGCTCATTACTTATCCACGTTCTGACAGTCGTTATCTACCCAATGAACATTTTGCTGGTCGTCATGCTGTGATTAATGCGATTAGCACACATGACGCAAGCTTATTACCGCAAGATACCCTAGATATAGATAAAAAGAATCGTTGTTGGGATGATAAAAAAGTTGATGCTCACCATGCAATTATTCCAACGGCAAAAACAGGTAAGATCTCATTAACTGAAAATGAGAAAAATATTTATTATCTGGTGGCTCGTCAATATTTAATGCAATTTATGCCTGATGCTGTTTATCGTAAATGCGTTATTGAACTTGATATTGAGAATGGCAAATTTATCGCTAAAGCGCGTTTTTTTAGCACAAGCAGGATGGCGAATATTATTAGGTGCGAAAGAGCAAGATGCTGAAAATGACGGTTCTGCATTGCCAATAGTGGCTAAAGACGATGAGTTGTTGTGTGAAAAGGGAGAGATTGTTGAAAAGCAAACGCAACCCCCAAGGCCTTTTACTGATGCAACATTGCTGTCTGCTATGACCGGAATTGCGCGCTTTGTTCAAGATAAAGAACTTAAAAAAATACTAAGAGCAACGGATGGATTAGGCACTGAAGCGACAAGAGCGGGAATTATTGAACTGTTATTTAAACGTGGCTTTCTGCAAAAAAAAGGACGAGCGATTAATTCAACGCCAGCGGGAAGAGCGTTAATTCATGTATTGCCAGATATGGCAACTTTACCCGATATGACCGCACATTGGGAATCGATACTTACGCAAATTAGTGAAAAGCAATTTAAATATCAAGACTTTATGATGCCATTAAATAGCACTTTAATAGAGTTGATTACTCAAGCAAAAACGTCGTCCGAATATTCAAGCGTTTAGAAATCTTCCTGCACCGGCACATAATAAAAAGCGAAAGGCAGCTTCTAAAGGAAGTAATAAAGGAAGTGCTACAAAAAATAAAGCGCAGAGTAAAGAAGCGGCTACGGATCATTAAGTACAAATAAAAAGCACTTCCTTCATTATTTAGGGAAGTGCTTTTATGAAATGAAGATTGGATCTATTTAGATTTTAAATTCAGCCCAAACGGGTGCATGATCGGATGGTTTTTCCATCCCTCGGATCTCGTAATCAATGCCTGTTGAAATGCAATTCTCCGCTAAGCAGCGACTTGCTAGAAGTAAGTCTATACGTAAGCCTCGGTTATCATCAAATCCTTTAGAACGATAGTCAAACCACGAAAATTTATCATCAGCTTCAGGGTGTTGTTGGCGGAATGTATCTGTTAATCCCCAGCCCATTAAAGTTGCCAGCCATTCCCGCTCTTCTGGTAAAAAAGAACATTTACCCGTTTTTAACCAGCGTTTCATATTATTTTCGCCAATACCAATATCTTTATCCGTTGGGCTAATATTTAAATCCCCCATAATAAGTACGGAAGAGGTCGGTTTTAAGCTGTTGGTTAGGTAATTTTGAAGATCCGCATAGAATTTTTCTTTTGCTGGAAATTTAGTTTCATGATCACGGCTTTCACCTTGAGGGAAATAACCATTCATCACAGTCAATAAACCCGCGGGTGTTTCGATATCAGCCATTATCATTCGACGTTGAGCATCATCGTCATCACCAGGAAAGCCTTTACGTACTGCGACAGGCTTTTCTTTTGTGAGTAAGGCAACCCCATAATGTCCTTTTTGACCATGATAGAAAACATGATAACCCAAGGCACCCACTGTATCTAATGGAAACATATCATCATGAACTTTCGTTTCTTGAAGACCAATAACATCTGGCTGATGTTTTTCTATGATAGCTTCAAGTTGGTGAGGACGAGCGCGTAAACCATTAATATTGAAAGAGACAAATTTCATGTGACTGTAACCATTTATATATTGAATAATAGGATGTCTAATACTAGCAGGATCATAAAATGAATGTAAGCAAATCACGGAAATGATGGCACAGCTTATCAAGAGAAAGATAAAATTAGATAAAAAATAAAAAGCGATTAAATAGAGTGTGTTAATTTAATAAAAAATAATTAATTGCATAACAAAAAATATTAAT
>NZ_MIIZ01000673.1:0-4984 GCF_001743005.1 Shigella sp. FC1967
ATATCTTACAGGCTCAATCTTGCCCTGAAGCCTTCACTCAGTTACGTATTGAAGAGCTTTAATTCTATTGCTTTCAACTGAACAAGGTGCTGACTTAATGGCGTTATTGCGCCAACTTAGCCACCGTCAAGTTGACCGCTTAAAAGATTTTTATGGAAAAAAATCATTTAAAAAATTGGAAGCTGAAACAATTTGCTCGTGAATTTGGGATGGGATTAACAACATTTAAAGAACTTTTTAATCATGTTTATGGCACTTCCCCCAGAACATGGATATGTGAAAGACGAATTATTTACGCACACCAACTGTTACTGACCACTGAAATGAGTATTGTCGATATTTCAATGGAATCAGGCTTTTCAAGCCAATCTTACTTTACACAAAGCTATCACCGTCGTTTTAATATGACCCCCAAGTAAAAGCGAGAAATATCAAATCAAAAATTATAAAAAAATCCGACCGAATATCATAATATCTAAAAAGCCATTCATAGTTAGAATGATTGAAATTTATTCCTATGAGTGAGCTTTATATCGTGATCAAAAGAAAAACAAGTATACCCCACAAGCCCATTATTATGACTATTTAGCTTTACTAAAAAAAATGATGGCAACCTGCGATAGAAAAACTGTAGATGATTTATTTGATCTACAGTTTTCTTTTCCATTCAAATGAAAATATTGTCACTGCATGTGATGTTAATGAACAACAAATAAAAATACTAGCTCGTGTTTTATGCCGTGAAAGCTTAGATAGTTTATTACAGTCCACTTGGTTTTTACGAAAAAAATACTGCTTTGTTGTTATATCTAAAGAAGAGGTACGTGATGTTGTTAGTTTTGCGCACTCTTTTCATGCAGAGCACCCACATTCAACAATAACCCCCGCAGATTGGGATAAATCATTAAAAGCGACGGTCAATATCAATGAACATATGCGTTTAATTCAAGCCGTCATAAAACCACTTTTTATTTGGTGGATCCAACATATCACTCCCCCAGATTTTCATGCTTTATGACACAAAAAAGAGAACTTGAATCTCAAATTAAGCAGTGTGAGAATATTAAGTCATTTGAAAGAAAAACAATTATCAAAATAAAAGTGATTCTTTTTTATCTTTAGATGATATTAATATTAAGCTTAATGCGGATAAAGTTAGACTAATTGTTATTGATGATTTATTACAACAAGATATCCAATTACTTCTCGATAATTGGAGAAATGAACCTATATTTAACGTTAAAATTAACAATACATTAGATTATATTAAAAAATAACACCAAATTCTGAATTAATAAAACCATTATGGAATATTTTAAACAGCATTCCTGAACATCCTGAAAACTGTCAAAAACTAAAAAATTGGTTACTAGAAAGAGAACTTTGCTTAAAGAATGATGAATTTTTTATGGCGATAATACAATTCAGCTCTTCTCTAAATAAAAAGAGAAGAGCTGACATTCTTTTTTAATGATTCTATTTAATATCTAAGATCTCAATTGTCACGATAGACATTGATTCTGGTGGCACTTGTCCAGGAACACCATTTTTCCCATAACCACCACCTGGTTTTATATAAATTTTGGCTTTACCATTGATACCTGCTTTTGCAATAAAGGTATTCAGTGGTAATGGCAGTTGACGGTAAGGTAAGATAAGTGGTTTAGTTTTATCATAACTAATCGTTACAGTACCGTCTGTCAATTCTTCATGCATTGTGAATACAACGGTTTTACCTGTAATTAGAGGCACGGGCTTACCCTGCTTTAATATTTTAAAATAGGTATTATCGTCATACTGTACATAATTTTGTTTTTGGATCTCAGCTAAAATTGATTTATTACGCTGAGCATTATCTTTTTCCAATAATCGAATAAGCATAAGCAAGTTGTCCAGCAATCATTTGCCCTTTTGCCTGCCATTTTATTAAGCTGATCTTTTTAGCGTTTTTATTTTTCTTTTTAAAATATTATTAGTATCTGTATTAACTTTTTGCTAACTCTGCATCTTTTTGCTTTTAAGTTGTGCATTTTAGTTTATCAATAGATTCTGTTTGCTGTTGCTTTAATAGACTAATTTGCTGTGTATTTTCTGTATTTTGTTTTTCTAATTGTTCTTTTGCTTCAGCTAATTGAGCACTTAATTTATCTGTTGTATTTTGCTTTTCAGTCAGTTGTTTTTCTAGCAATACTAGCGTTTTTTCACTCTCTGTTTTGCTCGCTGTGGCTTGAGCTAATACAATATTATTCTCTTTTAAATTGTGTGTCTAATATTTGATATTTACTCGATAGCTCATTTTGCGCTTTCTCTAACTTGGCGATGAGATTATTTTTTATCCGTAATTAAATTATCAATGGCCTTTTCACCAGCAGATAAACTCTTCTTTAAGTCAGCTAATTCATTGACTTTATTATCTAATTGTGATTTTAATTCTGGGATCGCTTTTTAATTTCTCATCCACTTGCTCTTTTTTGCTGTTGAACAGCTAAAAGCGATTTATTAAGCTGAGCCTGTTCTTGATTGCTTTTTTCAACTTGTGTTTTTAGTTGTGCTATTTCTTTGCGTTGTTCCTCAACAAGTTTGCTATTAGCATCTTGTTGCTTTTTCTGCTTCAGCTATTTTTTAATGAAAGTTCTTTAGATAAATCTTCACGTTCTGATGTGATCTTTCAATAATGTGCTTTGTAATTTATCTATCTCTTTTTTCGCAGAGTCATCTTTTAGCAATCGTTGAGCCTGTGCAAATTGAGTCTGAACATCTTCTTTCTCTTTCTGTATTGTTGCTAATTGATTTTGTACATCTGTGAGTTGTTTAGTTAATTTTTCTTGCTCAGTCGTTATTGTTGATAACGCATTTTCTAATCTTGTTATCTCTTTATTTTTAGCAGCTTCTAAATCAGCTAATGCTTGTTCTTTTTGCTTATTGTGACTATTTAACAATTGCTGTGATTCAGCATATTGAGTTTGTATAGCGTCTTTTTCTTGTTCAACTTTAGTCAGTAGTGTCTGCTTTTCATTTAATTGGCTAATTAACTTATCTTGCTCTACGTTTATACTCTCAAGTGAACTTTGTAATTTATCAATCTCTCTTTTAGCGCTATCATCTTTTAACAGAGCCTGAGCCTGTTGATATTGAGATTCTAATTGTTCTTTTTCTTGCTCAAGTTGAGTATATTTCAGCTCTAAAGCTTTAAGTATTTCCGCTTGTTTTTCAAAATGCTGTTGTTGTTTTGCTAACTCGGTATTTTTTACTGTTGTTGCCTGTAATACGTCCTCTTTTTCAGCTAATTGCTTAACTAATAAGTCACGCTCTTTTTTGGTTGTTTCTAAATCGGTTTGTAACTTAGTAACAGCCTGTTTTAACGTGTTATCAGTTAGTAAGTTATTCGCTGTCGCTAATTTTTCTTCTGTTTCAGCCAGCGTTAATTCGAGTTGTTTTTATTTGATTATTTGCATTTTTGAATTTTTTTCTAAATGCGCTTTTGTTATAGCTTCCTGCTCAGTGTATTTTTGATACAGCGTTTGGTATTGATTTCTCGTATCAGCCAAACGATTTAATAATTCTTTATTAAAAAGCGGCTGTTTATGCTCGAGAAAAGAGCGGTTAAATTGATATGCAAAATGAAAAGGAATGGCTGTAACGGAATAGAATGTTCCAGGAATAATATCTAACAACAAATTGTCATTACGTTTAGGCCTTGCATAGCTCTCTTTTGAATAAAGAGCTAGTGGGTTATAAACTATTGTATTATTTCTGTAGCTATAACGATTAAGATCCTCTGGTGTAAATTGTGGTTTAATCGGAACAAATGAAAGCAACGGCGTTAGATAACGAGTGTAATCATTCTTTAATTTTGAATAATCAGCAGATAACACAGGGCAATTTTCTGCCAGCGTGATATCAGGAGTCTTAACAGGCTCAACTGCCTGATTATCTGTTTTAGCTGGCGCAGAAGGTTTAACTCGTTGCTCTGTTTTTGTTTGTTGAGTCGCTGTTGTGGTGCGGTTTACTCCACGAGTAGCCTGATCGGTTCTCGTTGACGATGAAATTGTAGCAGATGTTTTAGGCTCAATTTTAATTGGCTCTTGTGTTTCAAAATAACGGTCAAAATCTTCAATAACAGAATTAAACTCATTATTAGCAAACGATAGTGTTGGAAACAGCATAAGAGCGAGACAAACACTCTGCTTTAATTTCATAGTAATTATTCACCTAATTTTTTCAATGTCGAATTAACTGACATAATCGACAAATAGCGAACTTTTGCACATAAAACTTCTGTTTTTGATTCAATACTCATTTTTAATAAATCTAAGCTATCTTTACTTGCTGTACTTTGAACACTACGGTACATCGCATTGATTTCGCTAATTTCTTTAAATGAGCTCATCATAGATTGATAGTCAGATGGAGAAAAAGTTTTCAAAGAATCAAGTTGTTTGATACAAGCACTTTGCGGTGCTAGCCCCAATTTTCTTGCATCTACACCACTGTCAGCAGGGTCTACTGCGGATGTCATGGGAATCGGTTGTGCAACAGCAACGGGTTGAGTAGTTGTAACAGGCTGTGTGGTTGCAACAGGCTGTGTAGTTGGCGCTGGCGTTTCAATTGGACGAGATTGATCAGTCCACGCACACCCAGAGAGGGCAAGAACGCTAGTTGCCATAAATACAGCGAGGACATTCTTTTTATTTTGTAATAAGGACATCATTTTTCCTTAATTCCGATCAGTCTTAAATAAAAGCATATGAGTTGTCGCATTTTAAGTCATTTTATTATAATTTTCTATTACCTACTGCATACTAAATAAATAGGCTAACACCCTTGCTTGCAATGAGTGTTCCTATCATTTCATTTTGTTTTCTCTTAAAATACTACTTTACATCAACACTAAAAGTATCAAATCTTGAATATCGGATTGATTTAGTAAAAATGTTGCCATATAAACTAGATTCGTTTTTATATTGTTGGAATATGTACCAGA
>NZ_MIIZ01000674.1:0-4982 GCF_001743005.1 Shigella sp. FC1967
TTTTTCAACCGCCAAACAGCACTCTTCAGGGCCTTGTGCAGAGGTGAATTGTAATAACATTACGCCATCTCTCCACTTGTTTTATAGGTGATCACGGGTTTTAAACGAGCGATAACTTCGATTAATCCAATACTCACCATACTTTCAATCACTGTCTCAATCGATTTATAAGATTGCGGGGCTTCTTCATAAATCAGTTGTTTATTGGCACAAATAATACGGCTACCTAATGCCGTTCGTGAAAGTTGTAAAGGGGTAAAACGGTGTGACAATCGACCTTTGCACTCTGTACGCATCCATTTTCTACCTGCACCATGAGGGAGTGAATGGAGGCTTAATTCAGACACAATGGGCTTAACAATATAGCTATAATCACCGCGAGAACCTGGGATCACCACGATATCGTGATGCGCGGGTGTTGCACCTTTGCGATGTAACCAACCTTGTTGACCATGTAATTCACAAGGCTCTACAAGATTATGATTTACATCAGAAATAACTTCACCTTGAGTGCGAATTTGGCGCATCATTCTTTCACCAATAAGGCGACGATTAATTTTTGCATAATCCAGTGCATTATTGTGAGCTTGCAAATATTTATTTGCATCTTCGGTGTTAGCCACAAGTCCTTTATGACCAAATTGTTCGGTATGGGCACGTAAGATAGATTGCCCAAAACCTCTCGATCCGCTGTGAACTAATAGCAATAACTGTTTTTTATTGATACCACTTTCAACGAAAAGTGTTTCATTAAGCACTTGGTCAATTTGTTGGAATTCAGCAAAGTGATTCCCCCCACCAATAGAGCCTAAAGAGCCAGCGAATGGGTGGTTTTGCATTTCAGTGGATAGATGCGCTTCTAGCCATTCTGAAGGTGCGATATCACGCATTTCACTCAGCTGTTTTTCGGCTTTATCTAAGTTGAGTTTGCTGTTTTTAAATTCAGTTTGAAAGAGTGTCATGCCACAGCCAATATCATTTCCGACTAAGGCAGGGTAAAAACGATTAACAGAAAAAAAGGCTGCACCAATAGGATAACCACGACCTGGATGTAGGTCTGGCATACCTGCGACATAAGCCATATCAGGAAGTTGAGCCGTTGTTTCTAGTTGTTGGATTGCTTTGCTTTCAATCCAAGTATTATCCGATGCGATATAACAAACGCGATCAGATAAATAATGAACACACTTGTCCATATACCAATCCATATAATGTAAAGGATAAAAAAATAAATTGATTGGCGGACAGCAAAAAGAAGGAAAAAAGGATTACTTCTGAGATTGTCCGCAAAGGGTATTCATATTTGTTGTTGTCATGGGATACCTCCTTGCAGCGATGTAAAATGGGTGAGAAATATTAAATCGCGGGGCATATGTAACCACTTTTTTTTTGTTTTAGCAATGAAAAAGTGGTGTGGTTTTCTTTATTTTAAAAAAAAGAATAAATAGATTTTTATTTTAATTTTAAAAACTGGTTTTTCTTTTTATTATTTTATTTTTAGTTAGCTTTTCTATTATTTTAATTTTAATAAATTATTTTTTACTGAGCTTTTTTCTGCAATAATCTTCATAATCATCCGTTAATTTTCTATCTGTAATGATAACGTCAAACTGAGCTAAATCGCCCATATTGCCTGTCGCTGTTTCATCAAAAAAGTGATATTTGGTGAGTAAGATCTTACGAATAGATTTATCCATCGCTTTTTTCTTCATATAAAGATCGTCGATGTTATAACAGGTAACGCCAAAATCGAGATGAACCCCTTCGGCTGAAATAAAGGCTTTTTTGGGATTGATGCTATCCAGATAAGAAGGTTGAGTCGGATTGTAGAATGAGTCACTTTTAGGGCGATATTCTCCTCCGCAGAGTAATACAGTGGCATTTTTTTTTCTGGCTTAATGCTAAAAATACGCGATGAGAATAACAGATCCCTGTGAAATGCAGATTATCGGGGATAAGTTCAATCAGCGCGGGAATAAGCTGCCCATTATCGAAAAAAAAGAACATCGCCGTCAGATACCATACCTGCAGCAAGATTAGGAATATGAAGTTCTGCCGTTTGATCTGGCGTAATAATATCAGAGGATGTTGAGATTAACCCTGAATGAGGCTGGGCTAATGCAACAATGTAGCCACCTAGTAATGACATTGGAAAAGGGTTTTCAGCGTCAGAACTTAAGTCGCGCCGAATTGTCATTTCAGAAACTTCAAGGATCCTCGCGGCGTCTTTAAGATGAATGCGACCTGAGCGTTTTATACATTCACTGAGGCGGCGCAAACGTTCGTGCTGTTTGGTCTCTATCACCGAAGGATCCTTGTATTATCGAGTAGCGTACTCCAAGAAAATAGACGCTAAATAATTAGTAAGTTGATTCAGGTGCATCTGAATCTGTTGCGATAGCGACACTTGCACTAGCGCCAATACGTGTTGCACCTGCTTTGATCATGTTTAATGCGGTTTGGCGATCGCGAACACCACCTGATGCTTTCACGCCGACTTCATCACCAACGGTTTTGCGCATTAAAGCGACATGATGTTCCGTTGCGCCCATTGTACTGTATCCTGTTGATGTTTTCACAAAATCAACGCGGATCTCACGACACATTTCACAAACTAAACGTACTTCGTCGTCAGTTAATAAGCAAGTTTCTAAAATAACTTTCAGAGTTGTATTACCGCAAGCTGCTTTTACTGCTTCAATATCTTGTTTTACGAAGTCTAAACGACCACTTTTTAACATGCCGATATTGATAACCATATCGACTTCTTGTGCCCCTTGACGAATAGCTTCAGCCGCTTCAAATGCTTTTGTTGCAGTTAAACCTGCACCAAATGGGAAATCGATAACACAACATACTTTGACATCACTTCCTTCAAGGCAAGTTCTTGCTAAAGGGATGTAAGAAGTGTTAATACAAACAGAGAAGAAACCGTGTTCAACGGCTTCAGCACACAATTTCTTGATTTGTGCTTCAGTTGTATCTGCTGCAAGAAGGGTATGATCGATATAATTAGCTAATGGACGCATAGTATATTCCTTGATAAGAAGATTGTTATTTATCACTCATGTTAGTTTGGCAACATATTAGTGCTGTTTTTAACATGATAACAATCACAAATGATATTTAAATAACATGATATTGTTTATACATCTATCATAATGTCACTATTTTAACATTTATAAATTTTACATAAGAGTAAGAGGCGCTATGGATATCGCAGTGATTGGTTCAAATATGGTGGATTTGATCACCTATATAGATAGGATGCCAAAAGAGGGGGAAACCCTTGAGGCGCCAGCATTTAAAATGGGTTGTGGCGGTAAAGGAGCGAATCAAGCGGTTGCTGCTGCTAAATTAAATTCAAAAGTGATGATGTTAACAAAGGTTGGCGATGATATTTTCGCGGATAACACCATCATGAATTTAGGATCTTATGGCATTAATACACGCTATGTTGAAAAAGTACCCGGTACAACAAGTGGCGTTGCACCTATTTTTGTGACTTCTCAATCATCAAATAGCATTTTAATTGTTAAAGGTGCGAATCAGCATTTGTCACCCGAAGATATTGATAGAGCAGCAGATAGTCTAAAAAAATGCAAAATAATCGTCCTGCAATTAGAGATCCCGCTTGAAACGGTCTATCACGCTATTGCGTTCGGTAACAAACACCATATTCCTGTGTTATTTAATCCAGCACCAGCGTCAAAAGCATTAGATCTTAAGATTGCGGCTCGTTGTGACTTTTTTGTTCCGAATGAAACAGAACTTGAAATTTTGACGGGGATGCCAATCACTACAATGGATGAAATTCGCGAAGCCGCATGTTCTTTATTACAAAAAGGCTTTAAGAATGTCATCGTTACATTAGGTGAAAAAGGGGCATTATGGATGAATGGTGAGATTGAAAAATACATTCCTGCCATCGACGTTGATGCCATAGATACCAGTGGTGCAGGCGATGCCTTTATTGGTTGTTTCTCCCATTATTATGTTCATACCAATAATATTGAAGAGGCGTTAAATAAAGCCGTGATGTTTTCTGGTTTAAGTGTTGCCGGAAAAGGCACACAATCTTCTTACCCTAGTATTGAAGAGTTTGGGCAGTTTTTAGCGCAAGCGAAGTAGTACACTTCTGCACTATCCTCTCTTTATATTCCACTTGTTATCTTATTTAGGTGACCAGTGGAATTCATTTTAAATCAATAGATTACTCTATTTTTATAATCACTATTGAATGTCTGACAAAGAAAAAAGGCTTAACTTAATGTGATTGATTTCACAAAGTAGTGACAAATACAATTGAAATGTAATTTCACTGGATGTATTTTTAATTGAAATTTAGTTTCATAAGGTTGTTGTGATGAAAGAAGATGCATTAAGCGAATGTCTTAAGAATGAAAGCAATCAAGAAACGACACAGTTTTCTGAATCAAGCGCTTTAGAGTTGGTTACGCTCATCAATAGTGCAGATATGACGGTTGCCAATGCAGTGAAAAAAGAATTACCTGCTATTGCTAAAGCGGTAGAAAAAATTACTGAGCGTTTGCAAAAAGGGGGACGTATTTTTTATGTTGGTGCCGGAACAAGTGGGCGATTAGCGGTACTCGATAGTGCCGAATGCCCTCCTACTTTTGGTGTCTCTCCTACATTAGTGCAGGCGATTATTGCAGGCGGTCATGATGCAATGCTAAAAGCGGTTGAAAATATTGAAGATAGCCAAGACGCGGCAATTGAAGAGCTTCAACGTCGTGACGTTAGTGATAACGATGTGGTTATTGGCATTGCGGCAAGCGGTCGTACGCCTTTCACTGTTGCCGCTTTGCAATATGGCAAAAAGTTAAAAGCATTGACAGTATCTATTACTACACGTGGCAAAAGTATGATGAGTGAAATTGCTGACTTATCTATTGCGCCAGATGTGGGGGCAGAGGTGTTAACAGGCTCCACAAGAATGAAAAGCGGTACGGCTCAAAAAA
>NZ_MIIZ01000675.1:0-4977 GCF_001743005.1 Shigella sp. FC1967
CAAGTGATCCAATGTTCAGGACATTGATCGTCATTATCATAGTATTCAGTTTCCATCTCTTCTGTGCATTTCAAGATGACGCCATCAGAAAACAGCCAATGACTCACTCCGTTATATTTATATCAACAAATAACGCTATTAAAATGATTGTGATGCTCTTATTATTGACTATTAGCAAGTTGCATTTTTAACCAAAAGCTTTGCTGGCATAAATTAAAAAACTCTTTTCGACAAGGAGAAATCGGTTTGTTATTTGACTCTACAATTTCCCAAGTGATCCAATGTTCAGGACATTGATCGTCATTATCATAGTATTCAGTTTCCATCTCTTCTGTGCATTTCAAGATGACGCCATCAGAAAACAGCCAAGTATGAATTGTTCTGGTTATTTCTGTTAAGTTATCCGAAAAACGCTGTGTACTTAAAGTTTCATAGCTCTCTTCTTGGTTTACAATTTGAGATATATACTTCGCTAACATCACCTTCTCTCTTGTTTTACTTCCTATTATTTTTCATCAAAAGCATCTGCCATAAATAAAAATTTAGGTTCAGCTTTTTTTATATGCATTAATTATAGGAACAAGCCGCTGAAAAATGTTCACTAGCACAATGCACATCAAGTGCAGCATGATCAGGCCATTGTTCAACAAAGATAAAGTGGCCAGGATCTTTTTCATCAACATATAAATTGTAACTAATACAAAGAGGTTCTTTCTTAGTTGCTTCAACAAGTTCACGATAAAGAGGTAAAAACAGTTTCTATCGCTTCTGTTTTAATAAAATCTTCAGCAATCACTTTTAACATCACTTTTCCCTTACCATAACTGGACAGCACGGAATACTGTATAAAAACACAGATGAATATAGTCTAGTTAACTTAAGAGATCTACCCTCTTTACATAAGAAATATGCTTTTTAAAACCAATAAAAATAACGTTAATTTTTCAATCTACCTTTTTTATTTTTCTTTAAACACTCGTTCCTTAATCGTGAACTCATTTTGAAAACAAAGGTAAAACGATGCAGTAACCTATTGAAGTGATAACAAAGTACTGTTTCAAATAGAAAGCAGTAAGCATCAAACATTTATCTTCTGTATAAGTGAAAATATCCGTTTAAATAATGCAGATTCTCTTTATATAATAGCAATTCATTCAGTAATAAAGTGACAGTAGGATTGGGGGTTAACGTGTGGCTTGAACAATTTGGTGTACTCAATATCTGGACATACCTTGCAGGCATGTTTTTTATTATTCTTGTCCCTGGTCCTAATACACTCTATGTACTAAAAACAAGTGCATCTGGAGGGGTTCGCGATGGGTATCGTGCGGCATTTGGTGTGTTCTTAGGTGATGCTATTTTAATTTTTCTCGCCTTTATTGGTGTTGCATCTGTAATAAAAGCCTCTCCTTTACTCTTTACTATTGTCCGTTTTTTTAGGTGCTTTTTTATCTTCTCTATTTGGGCATAAAAATTATCCATGCCACTTTTTTTCTCTAAAAAATCACATTCAGAACAAACAACAACAGTACAAAAACACGTTTTTTAGAAAAGCGCTCACTTTAAGTATGACCAACCCTAAAGCCATTTTATTTTATATTTCATTTTTTGTTCAGTTTATTGATTTTAATTATGCACATACCGGATTATCTTATCTCATTCTAGCTTCCATGCTTGAAGCGTTTAGCTTTATCTATCTCTCTTTTCTAATCTTTGGTGGTGTAGTCCTTGCTCGTTTCTTTGGCTCACGTAAAAATATCGCTAAATTAGGTAATGGTGTTATCGGACTTTTCTTTATGGGCTTCGCGACTAAATTAGCAACATTATCATCATAATTTTTAATAACATATATCCATTAATATTATTATATAATCATAGAGGTCAAGACCCTGCTTATACTGGGTTTTGTCCTCAAGATGCGTTCATTTTGTCGCGGACAATACGTTGTCACAATTAACTACTGAACGTAGAAAAAATGCTCTTTTACATAAACGACCAACCATACCTTATTAAGGTCTATGTTTATTAATAATTACCGCGTGATACAAAAAAAGTTTAATAGCCTTATCCCGTTTATATAAGGCTATACGCCTTATTTTTACCGCATTGAAATCGCTTAACCGTAGTTATCTATATCGAAACCACCCTACCATCTGGTATCATTGGCGACTTATCAATTTTCTTGCCATAAATAACTTTGTTTTTCATACAACTTATTATTTGACCCTATCAATATTTTATTGATATATCATGTTGTTAAGGTATCAAAATAACGAAGAACAAAGCCTTGTTTGGCAAATTACAGAATAATCAGCAACGATATAGAACCGTAAAAATGAGCATCCCAAAAGAGCAGTATAATTTCAACAAACTACAAAAACGCTTACGCCGTGATGTTGGGCAAGCTATCGCTGACTTTAATATGATTGAAGATGGCGACAAAATCATGGTCTGCCTTTCTGGTGGTAAAGATAGCTACACGCTACTTTCTATCTTAATGAATCTACAAAAAAGTGCGCCAATTAATTTTTCACTGATTGCCGTCAATTTGGATCAAAAACAACCCGGGTTTCCTGAGCATATTTTACCTGAGTATTTAAATGGGCTTGGCGTAGAATATAAAATTGTTGAAGAGAATACCTATGGGATCGTTAAGGACATTATTCCTGAAGGTAAAACAACTTGCTCTTTATGTTCACGTTTGCGTCGTGGTATTTTATATCGTACAGCGACAGAACTTGGTGCAACTAAAATTGCTTTAGGCCATCATCGTGATGATATTTTAGAAACATTATTTTTAAATATGTTCTATGGTGGCAAGCTTAAAGGTATGCCCCCTAAATTAATGAGTGATGATGGCAAACAAATCGTTATTCGCCCTCTTGCTTATGCGCGTGAAAAAGATATTGAGCGTTTCGCACAAGCTAAACAATTCCCAATTATTCCATGTAATCTTTGTGGTTCACAACCGAACCTTCAGCGTCAAGTTATTAAAGAGATGCTAAGAGATTGGGATAAACGTTATCCTGGTCGTATTGAAACCATGTTTAGGGCGACACAAAATATTGTTCCATCACACTTATGTGATACTCAATTATTTGATTTTGCGAATATCAAACATGGTGATGAAGTCATTAATGGCGGTGATTTAGCTTTTGATAAAGACGATATTCCAGCCGTTCCTGTGATGTTCCAGGAAGAAGATGATGAACGTCCTGACTTTAGCCAAAATAAACTCGATATTGTTGAAGTGAAATAATGCACTATCTCCTAAGCCTTGCATACAGGGCTTAGGATTTTTATGGCTAAATAATAGTCAATAATAAATTTTGGCAAAAAAAAACGATGTTAATAAACATCGGTATAATAATGGTCAATTATTCTGTATTAAGAACTCAATATGAGAAAAACTACAATTATGGAGCACAACGTTCATCGCTCAACGTTGTATTCACCTGCGAGAGTTATAATGCCAGATGTTCTATTTTTAAAAAAATTGATATAATCTCAAACTGAGTTAGAGAATTCTTTTTTTAAATCCATTTAGTTACGATTAATTTGCTGAAAATTTACAACCACCTACTTACGCTTTAACCACCAAGTAACAATCACAATCAAAATAAAGAGAGATAAACAAAAAATGGTAAAACCGTAAGGAAACTCATTTCCGGGGATCCCACCTAAATTGACACCAAATAGTCCTGTCAGAAACGTTGTTGGCAAAAATAACATCGCCATTAGCGACATAGTGTAAGTACGTCTATTCATCGCATCAGCCATCATGGAGGTTATTTCATCTGCAATCACCGCCGTACGAGAAATACTACTATCCAAATCTTCCAAGCGTCGAGAAAGTCTTTCTGAGATTTCTAACATCGTAACTCTATCGCTGTCACTCATCCATGGTAACTTTTCAATAGAGAGTCTTGAGAAGACATCTCGTTGAGGCGCCATATAACGACGTAAAACAATTAACTGTTTTCTTAATAATGCAAGCTCACCTCTTGCCGGTATTTGTTGATCGAGGATCATATCTTCCAACTCAATTAATTGGTCATGTAGCGTCTCAACAAATTCACCTATTTCATCGGTCACTGCGTCAGCCATCGTAATTAGCCAATCACCGCTATTTTCAGGTCCATTACCGAGTTCTAAAGCATGAATAACAGAATCTACAGAATTGACTCGGCGGTGACGACTTGAAATGATTGTTTGGCTGTTAATATAAATTCTAAAAGCAACAAGCTCATCAGGTCGATCATTAGGATTATTATTAATTGTTTGCAGATTAATGATGATACTTTCACCAATACGTTGTGCTTTTGGTCTAACACTCTCTGCAAGTAATATATCTTTAGCAATAGGTGGAAGTAATTCTGCCTCTTGTATCCATTGCGCACTTTGTGGTTTGCGGTAATCTAAGTGCACCCAATATGGATTTTCATTTGTTGCGACAGTCTCTGCCGTGATTTCTGTTACCCCTCCATGCCCATCAAGCTGCGCTGTATAAATAGCATCTGAATCTTGTATAACAGAGTCATTAATTGTTTTCACTTAGCTTCCTCCATAACTTTTGCAGTAAAGATAATACTTGAATTCAATGCTCAACTGTCAAATATGATTAATCTACCTTCATTTTATAACGCTATATTTTGAACTATGATCCTATAATCTTTTCTAGTTAGCTGTATATCAACACTATTTTTTTTCATTTTATCTAAAAACCTCTATAATTTTTCATTACTTTTAGGGATTATTACACTAAATTGAATACTGATAATTACGCTAAAAATATTAATACTTAAAAACAATGGCATGTAACTTATTTTTATTTTATAGATAAAAAAATTACCTGCTGTAATTTTATAATAACCATCGGTCTGGTGTATACTAAATATACTTTAATACATTTATTGCACCCTAAAATAAGGTCATCAATATGAAAAAATTTATCGCTATTCCTTTATTTTTTGCTTT
>NZ_MIIZ01000676.1:0-20384 GCF_001743005.1 Shigella sp. FC1967
TTAAAGACTTAAATTTCAAAATTAATAATTATATTTTAACAAAAAAATAAAAGTCGAAAAAGACTAATGCCGCGTCCTATAAAAAACAATTAGAAAAAAATATTAATAAAACATTTACCTTAATTAATGAAGAGCAAATTCAGGAGTGTGCAAAAACTTTACGTCATTCTAGGAATATTTTTATTGTTGCAAGAGGCACGAGCAAAGCAGTAGGGTATTACCTTGAACATCTATTATTTGCATTAGGTCTACATTGCTTTTTTTATTAATGATTATAATTTATCTGATTCGTTTACACGTCTTGTTAATGAAGACGACACGGTGATCTTTATCTCCCTTTCAGGTGGTACTAAGAAAATCATCGAGACAGCAAAGATCGTGCAGTTAAAAGATGCCAACATCATTAGCATGACAGCATTTAATACCAACGAATTAACCACTTATGCAACTCATGCTCTATTTTGTTTTGCTGATAATCATGATACAAAGAAAGATGATACCAAATCTCGCATTGGCTTTTTTATGCTGGTGGATTTACTGATTAATGAGTTGGAAAATTTACTTTAAAAAGAGACAGCGGTATCTATATGGTTTATTCGAATCTCTTTGAAATTATTAAAGCGTGAATAGTATTAATCTATTCTGTTAGATTAATCATGCTTTGTTCTAAAATAGTCTTTCTTTTCAATCAGACTTCCAAACCCTAAAATAAATATTATTTATAGAGTAATTCATTTATTCTCGGTTATTTATTAAATTAGTCATTAATAAATGACCTAAGTCATAAATCATGACCTGAGATAATATTTAAAACCAGTACGTCATTCATTTCTTATAATCCCTAAGATAGAGTACCTCGGTAATTCTTTTATATTCGAGAAGTCATAAGGAAAAAAATATGGCCAGGAAAAAGTTCAGCGAATCTATTCAGCGCTTTGGTAGAACCCTACTTCTACCTATCGGTGTGTTGGCACCTATTGGTATGATCTTAGGGATCAGTGGTGCTTTAGTTCAGTCTTATATGATTGCACGCTTTCCTTTTCTAGGAAATGAAACCGTCAATGCTTTATTAGTGAGTATCCGCTCGATTGCTGGTGTTGTGTTTGACAATATCCCACTCTTATTTGCAATGGGTGTGGCATATGGTATGAGCCACAAAGATAAGGGGATAGCGGTCTTTGCCTCTGTTGTCGGCTATTTAACCTTGATAAGTACTATCAATATCTGGCTGGTATTGACAGGAAAACTTGCTGATCCTGCGGTTATGACGCAGGTAGGGCAAATCAAGGTTCTGGGTATACAAACCATGAATATTAGTGCCGCGGGAGGGATTATCACGGGATTAATTGCTGCATGGGCAACGGATAAATTCTATAATCTTGAATTACCGACGGCATTTGCCTTCTTCTCAGGAAAAAAATCTGTCGCCATTATTATGGTCGGATTAATGATTGGTGTCGGTGCACTACTGCCTTTTATTTGGGAAGTATTAGTCATGGGCTTAACCAAGCTCTCGGCTGTCTTCTTAAGTCCTGTCGGGCCTTTCTTTACCGCGGGTGGTGAACGTCTCTTTATTCCATTTGGTTTACACCACGTCTGGAACGTACTGTTTAGATTTACCGAAGCGGGTGGTTCTTATGTGATTGATGGGCAAACCTATGTAGGTGTTGTGCCTGCAATGACGGAAGTGTTATTTAACCAAGGACCAAGCAGTGAATATTGGACAATGATGCCAAGCCTAACGCGTTTTTATGGCTCAGCAACAGATGCTTGTTACGCTGTTCCTATTCCCAGCGATTGCGTTAGCAATTTACAGAACCTCTAAAAAAGAAAACCGTCCTGAAGTGAAATCGATGTTGGTGACGATGGTCTTAACCGCCATGTTAGGTAACGTCACAGAACCTCTTGAATTTACCTTCGTCTTTATCGCGCCGCTACTTTATTTAATTTACGCGATTATCGTGGGTATTGGCGCAGTTTTACTCTCGTTTGCGGGTGTTGCAATTGGTTATATCCGAGGCACAGTCTTCGACTTCACGATTTTTGGTTTACTGTACGAACATACTAACTGGATCTTCTTAGTATTGATTGGTAGCGCACTGGCTGTTGTGACCTACTTTATTTTCTACTGGGCTATCGTCAAATTTGATATCAAAACGCCGGGTAGAGAAGAATCAAGCAATATGAAAAATACGCTAATCAAAGAAAAACGTTATGGCGAAATTGCCGAGATTTTAATTCAAGCATTAGGCGGTAAACAAAATATTCGTAATGTTGATAACTGTATTACACGATTACGTATTGATATTAGTGAAGTTAATCAAATAGATAAAGAATTAATGTTGGAGTCTGGATGTACAGCATTCTTCTTTCCGGCAGCAAACCATGTCCATGTCGTTTATGGCCCTAAAGTCGAATTTGTTCGCAATGCTGTTGATGAAGCAATGAAGAAATAAAAGGATATATGATGAGAGCGTTATACGATTCTAAAAGTAAAACAATCGACGATCGCGGTATAAAAAATCTGCTGTCCAATGAAGCTAAATATTCAACTTGGTTGATGTTTGAAGCAATGTTAGCGCAAGCACAAGCTGAATACGGTTTTATTCCACAGTCTGCCGCAGATGAAATTAAAGAAAAGGCGATTATTGAGAATATCGATTTTGAAGAGATGAACCGTATTTATCAAAAAATCGGTCATGGCTTTGTGCCTTTCTTAAAAGTGCTGGTGAAGGCATGCTCTGAAGAAAGTGGTAAATATGTGCACTACGGTATTACCACGCAAAATATACAGCAAAGTTCACAGCTGTATATGATGAAAACCGTACACAATAAGTTCATGTTATTGTTGAGTGAGATTATTGAAAACTTATCAAATCTCGCAGAAAAAACAAAACATATGGTCATGGCGGGAAGAACGCACGGTCGTCATGCCATTCCTATCACTTATGGGTATAAAGTTTCCGTGTGGATCAGCGATTTTATTGATTGCTACCAGCGCATGAAAGAATGTGAGAAGCGTGTATTTACCATTATGATGGGAGGCGCAGTAGGTGCTTTTAACTCAATGCCTGAAGTGGGAATGAAAGTACAAAAACGCGTTGCTGAATTAGTGGGTATGCAAGCGATGGAGGTTCCTTCACGTAACCTCAGTACGCATAAATTAGAGTACATGATGAACTTGGCTTTGATGGCAAATATCTGCCATAAAATAGGTGAAGAAGTTTATAGCACGACGTTAGAAGAAATTGCTGAAGTTTCTGAAGGGTTTACAAAAGGCACGGTGGGGAGTAGCACGATGCCTCATAAAATTAACCCCAAACTCGCGAAAGGAATTATTGCTAACTCGCAGAAACTGTACTCATTACCTAATGTGGGGATGTACTCTGCGGTAAGACCTTATGAAGGTGATAGTAGTTCTTATATGTTATTCGATGGCTTAATTGAAGAAGCATTAGAATTAACAACAGAAATTTTATTAAGAACGGAAGAACTTTCAAGAACCATTGTTCCTCATGAAGAGAGAATGCTACATAACGTGATGAGAAATAAGGGTTTAGATAATACCGAATACGTTATGATGAAATGGCAGAAAAATTAGGGAAAGATAAAGCGCATTCACTGTTATATGAAGAAGCGATTAAAACAGCGGCAGATGGTGAAGATTTTTACACTAACCTGATGAAGAATGAAACCATTACCGCGGCGTTTAATGCAGATGAAATTAAGGCAATGCTCGATCCTCGTTCTTATATCGGTTTATCCGTAGAACTTGCTGAAAAGGAAGCAAAACGTGGGTTAGCAGCGGCTCAAGAAATTAAGCAAAGCTATAAATAAAGTCATCAAGTATCCATAAATAATTAAGTCGAGAGCCACTCATTTGAGTGGCTCTTTTTGCTGATGATTAACCAATTAACCCGTGTACTAAAATAATTCCGATACAGATAGGACCAATATAACGCCATACTAATAATAAGCTTTGACGTTTTAATCCCGTGATATTTTCAGGAATAAAGGCATTTGCTCTACGTGACCAACCAAAGATCAAACACATTGCAATGCCAAACAGTGGCATCAAAATATTAGAAGTCAGGTAATCCAACAGATCAAAGACGGTTTTTCCTCCCAGCGTCACATCACTCATAGGTCCGAAAGATAATGAAACGGGAATTCCCATCAACATAATAGAGGCGGTAACGACTAATCCAGCACGACGGCGAGTCCACTGAAAACGCATCTGCACATAAGCAACGATATGCTCAAGTAATGAAATTGCAGAGGTTAATGCTGCCATTAATAACAAGACAAAGAAAGTCACGGCTAAAACATTACCACCAGGTAAATTAGCGAAATAAACGGGCATCGTCATAAAGGTCAAACCAGGGCCAGCATTCGGCTCTAAACCTGCGGCAGATAATGCGGGGAAAATCATTAATCCGGCAAGTACACAGACCATACATGACAAAATAACGACCCACATACTTGAGTTAGCGATACCTTTATTATCCGCTAAATAAGCACTGTAAGTGATGTGAATACCTAAACCAATAGACAGTGAGAAGAAGGCTAATCCTAACGCATCTAATACGCCTTGAGGCGTTAACTTACTGAAATCAGGGTATAAAAATAATTTTAAACCTTCAGAAGAACCAGGCAAGCTGATGCCAACAATAATCAATAAAATCATAATGATAAACAACATTGGCATCATGATTTTGACCGCTTTTTCTAATCCACGTTGTACACCCGCTAAAACGACAAAACAGGTTAATCCAGCAAAGGTAAGGTGAGCCAAAATAGGCCATAAAGGATCACTAATAAAATGAGTAAAAATACCTGTTAATTCAGCGCTATCTGTAATATTCAATTGGCCTGTTGCCGCCATAACGGTATAGCCAATTGTCCAACCACCAACAACACTATAGAAGCTATAAATACACCATGAACTGAATACACCAATAACGCCAATAATGACCCAATTACGTCCCATCATCTTTTTAAATGCGTTAACGGCTTCAGCGTGTGTGCTACTTCCCAAAATATTCTCAGCCAGTAATACAGCAAGTCCGATCACAAAGCTAAATAACAAGAAGACAATTAAAAATGCACCGCCGCCATTATTGGCTGCAACATAAGAAAACTTCCAGATTGCGCCAATGCCGATTGCAGAGCCTGCGGCTGCTAAGATATGGCCGACTCGTGATGTCCATTGTTGGCTCATTTTGCCTCCTGTGTTATCGAATGAGTGGTAGAGGCTATTGCCATCATATAGTGGCTTATTGATAAGACGTTGTAACTCATCATCCTAATGGTGAAACTAGACATCATAGAAACTCCCCTAAAAAACAGTTCCACCAGTAGGGGCACAACAAAAAGCCACCTTACTGGTGGCTTTTGCAAAAAAATGAACGTGCTCAGCCACCTAACGAAGGAGTAGGTTTAGGCTTAATAGTCGGTTATTAGCGTTCATGTTCATCTTTTTGCTCTTTATTGAAATGGATATCATCGCAATGCAATATGAAAGATTGTTTTTCAAAATGCGTATTTGTTATTTATAACATAAATTCAAACTAAAGAAACAAAATTTATTAGAATGGGGTGTTAATTTTTATTCATAAAGGTTTTTCTGATGCCAATAGCTGAAAGTGGTAATAAGTTATGTCTTGCTGTAATGTGAATGAGACAATCAATAAGTAAGCGATTTATATGACTTATCAATGGTGGATTGGGGCATGTAATGAGCTGACTCAAGATAATCTTGATCCTATTTCAAAAACGCCATCTTTACCTTTATTCTATTATTTTCTCTAAAACTTGATTTTAAATCCCACTCAAACCAAAGTATTAGTCATCATTCTATTCTTGGTTTAGGTTTATTTATGGCTTACGAATTTTTGACACAAGCGACCCTGAAAAAGTTAGCAACAGGTGAAACTTGGCAACGACAAATTAATGATGAAAGTATTATTGATGTCAGCTTAAATGCGGGGCAATTAATGATTTGTCAGCCTGAAATTGAAGAAAACTTTATTCCTTTTAGTCAGAAGCTAACGACTTATTGTGAACAGCTTGCACTTAAGTTTCCATTTATTGAATTTACTCAGCCACAAGAATTTTCATTCCACATTATTAACGATTTTTTAATCAAAAAAATGAGCAGTTTAAACGGCAACGTCCCGTATTATTATCGTGGTGTCATGAGATTGCAAAAATCTTTAATCAACTAAAAAGTATTGAAATTTCATTTAATAACGTTGTCCTAACATCCAATGGTAGCCTGATATTAACGGGTATCTCAGAAGAGTTAACACGCTTTAGGCAGCAGATTTATCAGCAGATCCCTATTGAGAGTACACTTCATAAAGATATTATTCATATTACGCTTGGACGATTACGTGAGAATACGCTATCAGTAGATATGAAAAACGCTTTATAAGGCGTTAGAGCAAAACCGATCATCATTAATACATAATGCGATTAATACCCCTATTGTTATTCGACATCCCAAATTTGTGGTAAGCAAAGGTTCACTTTCAACTGAAGTACAGATGGGTTTAACGATGGAATTTAATCAATTATGGCATTTAGATGTTATTAATAGACAATATTAAAGCGTAGTCTTCTTTTTTAAGACTGAAGCGATTATGGCTAATTAGTATATAATCCAACGATTCTTTTTATTCGGATTATATGTTTGACTTATGAATATAAAATATCGTGCTGATGTCGATGGTTTAAGAGCGATCGCTGTTATTTTGGTTATCCTTTTCCATTTGGATAATCGCTTAATTCCTTCAGGATTTATTGGTGTTGATATTTTCTTTGTGATCTCTGGTTTTTTGATCTCGTTGATAATTAAAACGTCATTGTCACAAGGACATTTTTCATTCCGTGATTTTTATAATCGTCGATTATGGCGATTACAGCCACTTTACCTTGTTGTTCTAATTGCAGTTTTAGTGATTTCAGGTATTTTCTATCTCCCGAATGATTATCTTGATATTACAAATAGCGAAAAATATGCCTCAGCCTTTCTCTCTAATAAATACTTTGCGAGAGCGACAACCAGCTATGCAGCACAAGATGCACTCTTTTTACCGTTATTGCACACATGGTCTTTAGCAATAGAGTGGCAATGGTATCTTTTCTTGCCTTTTGTTCTTTATTTTCTGCATAAAATCAATCATAAAAGAAAAAATAAATAATTTTTATCTTGTTGTATTTATTACGATAATTTCTTTTTCTCTGGTGTTTTTTTTATCAAAAAAGATCAACCGAAAAAATTACTACTATTTTAGTACGCGTATCTTTGAATTTATGTTGGGGGCATGTGTTGCTTACTTCCCGACAACGATAAAACTTAATCGAAGAATAAATGACGTTATTAGCTTAATTGCGCTAGGTATTATTATTTGGGTTGCATTCCAAAATGATATTATTGCAGGTTATCCGAATCTTAATACGTTGTATGTTTGTCTTGGTGCTGCATTAATTATTTATACAGGACAGCATGAAAGTATTATTAAAAAACTACTTTCATTGAAGCCAATCGTGATTGTTGGATTATTATCTTACTCGCTCTATTTATGGCATTGGCCATTATTTGCCGTTGCGCGTTATATCGGTGTGTTTAATACAGAACTACAAAAAGGATCACTGTTAGCATTAACCTTATTGCTCTCACTGGTCTCTTATTTTCTTATTGAAAAGCCATTTAGAAGGAAGCGTTTAGCCTTTAAATATTCCATCACACTGTTGTTAATTGTTCCTATTTTATGCGCTTTAGGGCTCAATGCACTAAATGAAAAATATCAAGGTATTGGAGCAAGGCTTGGGCAAAATTACGTTAATTTAGAAGCTAAGTTAAATCAGTTTAATTATCCCAACCGAGCTAAATGTATGAATTTTGAAGCCTCTGATCCCGATAAAATGTGCCATCTTGGTGAAGTAGGAAGCCAGAGAAAAGCATTTTTTATTTGGTGATTCTCATGCAAATCATTATTGGGGCTTTATGGATATATTAGGTAAAGATGCCAAGATAGATGTATATGCACAAGCAACGTCATCGTGTATTACTCTTCCTAATATTTATCTTTATGACTGGTCTAACCATAAAAATACAGTTTATCAACGTTGTTACGATCAAACGGCAAAATATTATCAACTTATCAAGAATAACCACTTTGATTATGTCATATTTGGGCAAGTTTGGAATAACTACGCGTCAAATCATGTCATTAATAAGCTAGGTGATGTGAGAACGGTTGAAGCGTCTCGTAAACGTGTTGAGAATGCGATGCGAGAAGCGCTCGATCTTATTATTGCCACGGGAGCTAAACCCGTTTTTATTAAAACAGTCAATTCTATGCCAAGTGGTTTTATGACCTGTTTTTATGAAAATGCAAAATTAAGAAAAGACTTTAGCCGATAATAACTGTAATACCCAAAACTATAAAGGTGAGGGGAATACATGGATGGATCAGTTATTTGTTAAATTAAAAAAGGATTATCCAACGTTGATTATCATCGATCCTAAAGATGTACAGTGTGATAAAAAATATCTGCTTAACCGATATAGAAGGTGTACCTGTTTATCGTGATGTCGGCCATATTACAGATTATGCTTCAACAATTTTTTGGCATGATGTATCTAGAACGTTTTTGGTAATCCGTTAGTTATAAAAAAACCTTAATGTGACCATTAATCGGTCATCAAAATAAGATAAAAAGTGCGCCGTTAAATTAAGCGCACTTTTTTATTTTTAAATAGATTAATGATCTAGCGAAACAGAATGAACATGTTCAAGCTGTTTTAATGAGCAATAAAATTCAGGCAAGGTAATTTTTTGCCTTACTAACAGTTTTAAATTCACCTCAACGCGCTCTTTTTTTAATATCACGAATAGTCAGGTTTTCAATTACATCTTTATGGCTTTTTTAAATACTCAATTAAAAGAGGAACACCATTTTCATGAGTAAATAACATACGCACTTTAATCTTACCTAAACGTTGATTTTTCATCTGAAATAGCACCACTTGTGGGCTAAGTTGAATAGCCATAAAAAAGAGCACAGTGACAATCATGGCATGCCAATAAAAACCTGAGCCACAAGCAATACCAACACCCGCTGATGCCCATACGATAGCCGCTGTTGTCAGACCTGAAATAGCATCATCACGTCGATGTAATATAACACCAGCCCCCAGAAAACCGACACCACTGATAATTTGTGCCGCTAATCTCATGGGATCGCTACGAATATTATCGGAGATATTGGCGTAATATTCCGCAGATTGAATAGAAACGATAGTTAATAAACAACTGGCAACAGCAATAATGACACAGGTTTTAAAACCGACAGGTTTTCCCTTTGATTCACGCTCTAAGCCAATAAGGCCACCCAAAATAAAGGCGGCCAGTAATTTAGCAATGCTTGATAGTGATAAAGGGCCAATGCTGTCAACAAACTGAATTAATGCGTCCATGGTTTGATCCTAACGTTGGCCTATTATTTTAATACTAAGCGGTTGCTGTACTTTCTGGTGCTTTCTTATCTTCGTTATTTTTCTTTTTACTTACATCATCTTTAAAGAAGAAGATAAAGAACAAGGTTACGACGGCAGCAACGACGGCTGGATATATCCAGAATGTTGACCACTGCGGTAATGCAGCATCGCCTGTTTCTGTTATGGTTGAATTAAAGATTTGACCACAAATAGTGGAAGCAAATAATAAGCCGAAACCATTAGAGACAATAAAGCGTAGGCCTTGTGCTTGAGCACGAATTTCCGGTTTGGCTTTTCGGTCAACATAGATATCACCAGCAGTAAAGAAGAAGTCCCAACATAATCCCTGTAACATTAATCCGATAACGATAAAGTAAAACTCTGTATTTACCGCTGCATAAGAGAAGAATATTGAGCGAATGATCCAACTAACAGCCCCTAAAAGTAATGTGATTTTGAAGCCAAATTTCATTAAGAAGAATGACAATACGAACATAAACAGAACTTCACAGGCTATACCTATTTGCATAATAGATGCCGCGTTATTAAAACCTAATGCTTTAATAAAAACGGGAATATAAGCGGAGTAAGCTGTTTTTGGGATCATTAAAATAAAGATACTAAACATTAAGATAGCAAAATAACGATCTTTAAATAATGAAAGTGCATCTAAACATAAAATATCGCGAGCAGAGAATGGCTTACCTTTCGCTTTAGGTGGCGTATTAGGTAAAGTAAAGCAGTAGAAACCAAGTAAAACACCCACAGCAGAAGCGATATACCAAGTCATCGTACTGCCAGAGAAGCCCATTTCACCTAATATAAATCCGATAGCCATAAAACCGAATGTACCGAATACACGAATAATAGGGAAATATTTCACGCCATTAATATGAGAGAAACTAATACTATTTGACAGCGCAGTTGTTGGATAAAACAATAATCCAATAATAAATATTAAGAATAAAGTCATACCACTGTTTTGTGCTTCAATAAATTGAGGAACACAAAGAATGACGGCGGCATTAATTAAATGAAGGATGCCCATGACTTTTTTGTGAAGCAAAAAAACGATCTGCTACCATACCAATAAATAATGGGGAGATAATGGTTGCGACGCCTAATAAAGCGTAGGCATTACCAATAATGCTTGCCATGCCATAGCTACTTAATACTAGCCCCATGGTCATATTCCATGCACCTTGCATGAAATATTGCACAAACATCATAATCAGTAAGCGAGAGGTTATTTTCATATCCATCGTCGTTCTCCTCTTAATTTATTTCTAAGGTTAATCCGTCGTAGGCAACGCGGATATTGTGAGGAGCACAAACAGCTTCTAATTCGTGGTGAAGCAATTTACCACTGTGTGAAATATGTGAAACGGCAATTTGTGTATCTTGATGTAAACAACCTTGCTGTTGCAGTTTTTCTTTTGCTGCAAATACGGTTTCTAGGCTCATATGGTTATCAGTACGATCTTTACCATTGAGTCCATAAGTACATTCAAACACAACGATATCAATTGGTTTGTTTTCTAACCATTTCCACGTTAATTCAGGGAACCAACCTGAATCATGGCCATAGAAAATAACCTTGCCATCTTTCTCAATATGATAAACATAGCAAAGCTCCCATTTCGCATGATTAGCGAGTAATGGTGTAATTTTATAACCGTTTCTTTCGACAGTAACAAAAGGAATTAAGCAGTGAAAAGCGAAACGCTCTTTGCTGTAACCGGGTAAAACTTCGATACAACCATTAATTGCACGATCATTACCAAAAATGTGAAGAGGATGATGAATTTCAAAGCCATAACCTTCCATTCGGCTAAATAGATCGCCAACATTGAAATGATCGGGATGAGTATGGGTGAATAGTAGGTTTTCAAAATGGGTAGCATCCCTGCCATCACGCATTAACTGATAACTAAATGTAGGCGATACGTCGATTAACATAATGTCATCGACAATGGCTGAAGAGTGAGTTCTGATATCTTTCCCACCAAGTTCTCTTGCTTTCAGACAGTGTTCACAACGGCAGAAGGGATTCGGTATACCTTCTGAGGCAGCCGTCCCTAAAAAATGAAGTTTCATAAGTAATCCCCTTATCCTATTGTTTTATTATGATTTTATTGAATGTCTGGTGTTGGTTATCTATAAGGTATAGATAAATTTGAACGTTCCAATAATAAAATGCGGGAGATTGTTTGCCAATAAATGAAGATCAGATCAGTGATCTTATTCAAATTAAATTTATAATCCTATTGATTATTAACGAGATAATTTTTAATTGATATTGATAATCATTTATTTGAGATAAATGACAATTGTTTGTTTTTAAAACAAATCAAGAATGGAACGTTCAAATTAATTAGCAGTAGTCGCGATAAATAATTCAGGTATGCTAGTAAAAGCAGAAATTGAGATGGAAAAAGGTCAATGGCAACGATTAAAGATATTGCAAAACTAGCAGGTGTCTCTCATGGAACAGTTTCTAACGTATTGAATAAACGTGGAAATGTAAGTGTTGAGAAAATTGAAGCAGTGCATCAAGCCGCTAAACAAATGGGCTATCAATTAAATACACAAGCTCAACTGCTAAGAACCAATAAAAGCCATAAAATTGCGATACTTTTACCTCAATTGGTTTCTGAAAAATATGCCGTTTTCTTTAATTCGTTAAGGCAGTCTATTGCCCACTTTCCTGAAGTTACCTACGATCTTTTTTTAACAGATGATCTGGAAACCACAGAATTAGAGGTATTACAGAAAATTGCGGCGGGTGGCTATAAACAAGTGATCACGGTTAGCTGCCTTAAAGATGCGAATACTTATTTTGACACGTTAAAATTAGCGCCTTCTCAAGTTGCATTTGTGTATCGCCAGCCATTGAATGCTCAACGATCGTTCACACTCGATTTTGCTCAAGCAGCAGAAGCTATTTGCCAGCAGGTTGCAAAAACGACAGGCAAACTAGTGGGTATTTTTATCGGGAGTAGCCATTATTTAAATAATCACAATTTTGCTAATGAATTACAAAATAGACTTGTAGAATATGCACCCGATAAAAAGCATGTGATGCTTTGTGCATCTGATGAAGAGAGTTATAAAATTGCGTTTGATTTCTTTTCTCTGGAGCAAATCCCTGACATCTTTATAGCTCAAGATATAGAGAAAGCGCATTATTTAACACAAGCGAGTTATTTTGGTAGTCATCATGATTGCCCACCTATTTTTGCATTGAGCGACAATATTCCACCTGTATTAAAAGGGTTGTATTACTTTCCAATGAATTACGCTCAGCTTGGATTAGAAGTGATGGATGCATTAATGCAGGTAGAAGATGACAATGAACTCACTGAAATTAATGTGACTTGCGTGCGTAATCAAAGTGACCATCTTTATACTTTTACACCCGCAGTGATCAGTGAGAATAAAGCAGAGATAAGTCTTAACTTACTTATTTTACCTAGCCCTTCAACAAGTGCATTAAAAAAGCTACTGCCTCATTTTTATCGTCAAACAGGGATTAAAGTTAATTTGGCGATACATCCTTACGATGAAATTTATCAAATTTTAAGTCAGTTACATTTGCATCCCTATTATGATTTATTGCGTATTGATATGGCCTGTTTTCCTTGGTTTGCGGAAAGAATATTACAGCCATTAGATAAGATCGGTAATGGCCTAACGGACTTATTAAATAATTTTTCATCGCCGACACAGCAAAAATTTAGTTTAGTCAATAATGTTGCTTATGCCATGCCTTTTGATGCCAGTGCGCAACTCTTATTTTATCGAAAAGACGTATTTGAAGATCCTATTCTAAAAAGAATGTATTACGAAAAAACAGGTAATGAGTTAACTGTACCGACAACATTTGAAGAATACGATAATGTGACGCAGTTTTTTTACTGAACAACATGACGAAGGGCAATTAAATTGCCCTATGGGGGCTTCAACAACATTGGGTAGTGCAGGGCTGATTGCAACAGAGTATCTATTACGTTATTACGCCAAAGGAGGGTGTTTAATAGGAAGTCATAATATTCCTAGACTAGAAATGCCTTTAGCAGGTGAAATATTAGAAGAATATTTAAAACAGTTGTCGATCACTGAAAATATTCATAATAAGTGGTGGAGTGGATCCGTTAGACAATTTGAGCAAGGGCATCTAGCTATGCTGATCGCTTATATGAATCTATTTAATGATGTCGCTCATAGCAATATTTTACCGAAAACAGGTTTTGCACCTGTACCCGGAGGTATTCCACAATTAGGGGGTGGCGTATTAGGGGTTTCACGTTATAGCCAAAAATCACAATATGCAGAGCAGTTTTATCGTTGGCTTTATTCCCCAATGGTGATAGATCACCTTATTTTATTAGGTGGAAACAGCAATCATCAAAATTTCAGTCATAACCAAGAAATTAGCCATCGCTACCCATGGATGACATTGGCTTATCAAGAAATTAATAAGGGAATACGAGAATCATCAGTACCAAATGGTAAATTATTTAATTTACGTCAAGCAGAAATAATTATCGGACAAGGTATTACTAATGTTATTAATAATATTATGACGATAGACGAGACTATAGAATATATAAATCAGCGTTTGTTGATTGATACGCAAGGTGAACGGTGAGTTCAGTTAGATCACAAAGATTTGAGATTAAAAGAGCATACTCTTCATCGAGCAATTGTTCTAACAAGAGCTGGATGACTCGTTAGCCATTTTGCTTTAGGGGCTGAAAATCCAGTTTATTCAGGAGCTCAAATATTATCTTCTGAAGGCAAAAGTTTAAAAGAAGTAACGAATGATTTTCAGCGAGACTTAATGAAACAAGCATTGATACATAATAACCAAAATTGGGTAGCAACTGCGTGAGAATTATCACTTGATCCGGCTAACCTACGCCGTTTAACAAAACGCTTAAGATTAAAATCATAATCATTAAAAAAGGTAATTTGGGTGCGTGGTCCAAATTACCTTAAATAATTATGTTAGGATGATAAGTTATTAATAAATTTCTATTTTCTGAATGCGTTCACCGTGATGGTTACCAGTTCTGTTAACGTGCTATAAAATTGGCTATACCCACTCATTTTTAATTTATTTAAATAGTGAGGTAGCCAAGTGGTCAAATGAAGGGATAATAGTTCATTAACCGCTTCTTCTCTTTTTTCCGAAGCCAATACTGCCGCTTGAAATAACATCAAACCGATATGATCAATCGGCTCTGGAAAAGGTGTGTTTACTTTTAAACGTTCCCGTTTTAAAAATTCACTCAGTGCAAGAGTCGAATCCCCTTGTAATAAACCTTCAGGATCTAAATAGACCGAACCCCAAGGAGGAGCGGGCAACGCATTAGGACCAACAAAAAGATTTTGCCATTGGATTTTTAATTGCTCTGTCTCGATAGAAACAGAATTAATTAAACGTTCACACAGACAGCTTTCAATTTTACAAGGCCACTGCGCTGCAAAATCCCCGGTTTTAAAAAAGTTGAGTGCAGTTTTATTGGTGTCATCATCAGGTGGGAATAAATAACAAATTCCCAATAAATTAAATGCAGCTGCATAATAAGAGAGTCTGCTCATAATTTTTGATACTTCCTTACACAAACCCCAATTAATGAGGTTTGTTTTTTTTATTATTTAAACGATTTGCTCAATGACAATTAGTGAATTGAGTAGAAAACATAGCGCAACATAAAGTCAGCGATAATGGCGATCACACAGCCAAACACAAAGATAGACTCAGTTGATTTATCTTGATTTTTAGGGGCTAGGAATTTCACTAAACTATAGCCACAAGCCAATACTGCAAAGGTTGCTAAGATCCAGCATATCGTCCGTAACGAACCAATGGAGTAATAGACTTGAATAGGTGATAACGGAAATGTCACCGATTTTTGGCTATAGAGCGTGCTAGTTAAATATTGCTCATAAAAAGGTTGATACAGTAATCGACCTATTAAGCTAAATGCCATTATTCCCCATAACTGCCATTTCCAGCGCATTGGGAAAGAGGTTTGTGGTATTTCAATACCTAACTTATTTCCAATACGTTGTAATACTTTGATAAGTAAAAAGAAAATAGCTGAACCTAGTGTTAGCATTGCCCCGAAGAACATCACGTAAGTGTTTGGATCCATCCATGTCAAAATGGAAGTATGGCGATAAATCGATGCCATGCAGTAAATATCAAATAACCCAATCAGAATGCTGGTACTCAATAACAACATTGAGAGTTTGCGAGTACGCCAGAGCCATAAAAAGGTTAAGCCTAAACAGCCAACGAAAATAGCCGTGACGGCAACTTCACGACTGAGCCAAGCAGAAAAAACATTTCTAATCGCATTAGGGGCATTTAAGGGCACACCTAAGTGAGTGATTGAGGCAATAGAACCTAGACCCGCCAATCCGCAAATAACGAATAAGGTCAATAGCATAAAGCGATAATAGCTTTCTGCATTAAGATAATGAGAAAGGCGACACGCAAAAAAACCTGTTGTTAGTGCAAGACCGATGGTCGCATTCATCATGAATGTGAAGATTAATAATGACCATTCATTCATTTTCTTTCTCCCTTATTATTAATTCCGTCATTATTTGCACCCTGATGTGGGTTAATAACAAGGTTGGGATGTGTTATTTCAGGGGAAGGTAAACCCGTGACATAATCTAAATCGCCATAGCGTTCACGTAGTTCATCAATAGGACCAAATTGGATTGCGCCTAGCGGGCAAGTGGCGACACAAACGGGTTGTTCACCTTTTTGCTGTAAATCAATACAAAAGTCGCATTTTGACATCTGTTTAGTTTCTGGGTTCATCTGTGGCGCGCCATAAGGGCAAGACCATGCACAAGCACCACAACCGACACATTTGTCTGTATCGACCATGACAATACCGTCTCCTTCACGCTTATGCATTGCTGTCGTTGGGCAGTTTTTAACGCAAATCGGATCGTCACAATGGTTGCAAGAAATAGATAACGTGTAAGCAAAGACATTATTGACCAGCGCGCCTTTAGAATTACGGGTATAACCCCCACCAGTGATTTCATAGACACGACGAAATTTGCGTCCGACATCAAGGTTGTTTTTATCTTTACAAGCTACCTGACACGCTTTACAACCTGAGCAGCGAGCACTGTCGATATAAAATCCTAACTGTTTGTTGCTCACGGCAGGATAAACGATAAATTTACTCATACTTTTGCTACCTCGACCAATAATGTTTGGTGAGCATTGCCATGTGCCATTGCGGTGCTACGGGATGATGTTAATACGTTGGCACATCCACCTTGATCTATGCCTTTTGCATCAGGTTGCCACCAAGCACCGGCTTGCAAGGCGACGACACCAGGCATAATTCGTTGTGTTAATTTGACGGGAACCATCGTGATCCCACGATCGTTATACACTTTGACTTTCTCGCCTTCTTTGATGTTTCTATCTTGGGCATCTAACGGGTTTAACCAGAGTTCTTGGCGTTGCACTTCTTGCAACCAAGGGTTGGCAAATTGTGTTGAATTTGCGCGGTTACGTCCTTTCCATGTGATAAGTTGTAATGGGTATTTATCCGTTAACGTATCTTCAGGGCCCTCAATAGCGGGTACATAATGAGAGAGTGCAGGAATATCGACATTATTCATGTCATATAAGCGCTTAGAGAAAATCTCAATTTTGCCTGATGGTGTTGGGAATGGATTATTCTCGATATCTTGGATATTTTTCTCAAACGCGACATTTTGAGTATGCGGGCGATGTTTTAATAGATGACGACGTTTCACCAATAGCTCTTTAAAGGTTGGAATACCGTCTTCAGGACGTTTGACACTTGCGTCATCGACTAAATATTCAATCCAATCACGATCCGTCTCTTTACCTTCGCTAAATTGTTCACCTACCCCTAATTTATCGGCAACTTCACGTAACCAATCATAGTCAGTGCGACGCTCAAATTCAGGCTCAATTACTTTTTCAGAAAGAATAATATAGTCGCCATAACTCCATGTACCACCGATGTTCCAGCGTTCTAAGAAGCTGGTTTCTGGCAGTAAGATATCGGCATATTTTGCGCTGGGTGTCAGATAGAGATCACTACAAACAATAAATTCTACTTTTGATTCATCTTCAAGTACTTTTGCGGCATGAAGGATATCGGTATTTTGGTTTGTCATGTAGTTACCTGCCATTGAGAAAATCATCTTGATTTCAGTATCAAGTTTCTCTGCATTCAGTAACCCATTTTGCGGTGTGACTAAATTTCTATCTTCGCACGCTTGTACCCAGTTGGTGATATTGATTTTTGCTTTTACTGGGTTGGTTAATAGACTTGGCCCCGCAATGGTCTTACGTAGTTCGGAGTTTAATGCCATACCATAACCCGCAGCCCAACCGCCACGAACACCTACATTACCGGTAATAGTCGCAAGTAATGTTGCACCACGCGCCGTCCGTTCACCACAAATATGGCGCTGAGGCCCCCAGCCTTGCATTAATGCTGCTGGTTTTGTCGATGCGTATTCACGAGCTAATTGTTTAATAGTATCTGCTGGTACTTTAGTGATGGTTTCAGCCCATTCAGGGGTTTTCTTAATGCCATCTTTTTTACCCATTAAATAGGCAACTAAAGACTCATTTTCACCCACGCCTTCTGGCATTTGGTGTTCATCAAAGCCAATCGTGTATTTATCGATAAATGCTTGATCATGAAGGTTTTCACTTACGATGACATACATCATCGCATCCATCATGGCATTATCTGTTGTTGGCAGTAAAGGGATCCACTGATCCGCTAAAGAAGAGGCGGTATCAGAATAACGTGGGTCAACGACAATAAATTTAGTGCCGTTTTTCTTCATTTTCTGGAAGAAATGGTTTGAATGACCAAAAATAGTTTCATTAGGGTTATGACCCCATAAAATCACAAGAGGGGTATTTTCTAACGTATCGAGTGTACTACCACTGGCTGCGGTGCCGTAAGTATAAGGGGTGACTGCAAGCGTATTGCCGTTACTGACAGAGTGATAATTTTCCAGAAAACCACCCGTGAGATTAAATAGGCGACGTAACATATTCGCACCTGAGAAAATACCACCAGTCACACCGGTACTTAAGCTGACAAAGCGAGAGGCTGGACCATATTGCTGGTTAATGCGTTGCATATTTTGCGCAATAAGTGTGGTTGCTTCTTCCCAAGTAATGCGCTCAAATTTTCCTTCTCCCCGTTTCCCAACGCGTTTCATTGGGTATTTTAAACGGTCTGGATGATAAACAAATTTACGATAACCACGGCCTCGTACACAGGCACGCATAATTGGCATCTCTTCATCTAAATCAGCATCTGGACGTGTACTAATACGGGTAACTTTGCCATCTTTTACATGGGCACGGATGTCACATTTACCGCCACAGTCAAAGCTACTACACGTTGAAACAACACGCTCACTATCTTCGGTTGTTATTGATTTTACTGGGATAGCGTTATCTGATGTCGCCGCAAAAGTGTTTGAAGCGAGAAATGGAAGGGTAACTAATGCTGAGCTCGCTTGAATAAAGTGGCGGCGGCTAACATCGTTGAGAATACTCTTTGTATCACTATCGTGATCGGACTGATTGCTCATAATGAACTCTACCTTAAACATAATAGGCGGATCCCGATATACCCGATACTTGATATAAAGAATGTGCGTGATTTTTCTAGACTATGAATAAAGGGAATGTCTGGTATCCGCTGCATTATTATTGAATGCATAGATAATTGCAGAATGCGCGAAATAACCTCTGCGAGAGGGATAGTAGTTGATTAATCTTTTGCCAACATTCTAAAACCAGACAATGACATTTGAATTTCAGCCTATTTACGAGGGGTGTTAAAAAGTGCGTTTTTTGATTGTTAATAAAGTTTGTTAAATAGATATCAAGAAGGTTGAAATTTCACATAAGGCACTTACGTTATCTATTTAGATATATATCGATTTTAATCATAGGGCTCATTATTTGCCAGTGTGTAGTGTGCGTGAGAACTGTTATATTAAAAGAATGAAAATAAAAAGAGAGTGGCTTAATTGTGAGAAATGTACCTTTAAAAAGCGTTGATTCACTTGACCGAGATGTTATTGCGCTGGGTACAGATTATTTGCCCAATACTTTGTTAGAAACGCATCAACATCGCCGAGCTCAATTTTTATATCCTGCCACCGGTTTAATTGAAGTGAGTACCAATGATGGTGAGTGGGTTATCCCACCGTCTTGTGGTGTGTGGATCCCGCCAGAAACTGGGCATGAAACGCGTATGCTAGATGTGAGCACTCGTAGCCTATATATTGAACCTTCTGCAGCACCGCGTCATAGTAAACAATGTGAGGTTGTCAGTGTTTCTCCTCTTTTTCGTCAACTCTTGCTTGATGCTGTAGATGTGCCCGCAGAATATGATAAAAAAGGTCGGGATGGTCTGTTAATGCAGTTAATCTTATGTGAGTTAGCGAAAGCAAAACCGTTACCGTTTTTTGCGCCAATTCCACAAGACGGTAAATTAGCTCAACTATGTCGTGATTTTATTCGTAATCCTAAAATAGATTCTTTACCACAACAGTGGGCAGATAAATTACATAAAAGTGAGCGTTCTTTTAGTCGTTTTTTCCGCCAACAAACAGGAATGTCATTTTCACAATGGCGACAACAGGTCTGTTTATTGAATTCATTAACACAAATATTATCAGGCCGCGGGATCACTGAAATTGCTTTTGATTTGGGTTATAACAGTGCCGGCTCTTTCATCAACGATGTTTAAAAAGCAGATGGGACAATCGCCTTCTCATTTTAGTCTGGATGGATTAAATATAGATTGTTTTTAAT
>NZ_MIIZ01000677.1:0-4953 GCF_001743005.1 Shigella sp. FC1967
TACAAAATTATAATAATGAGGCTTGCTATCTATATAAATTTGCATTGTCAGTTTGCTATCTTTCGCATCAGGGAATAACCCAGCTGATACATAATAAGTCTGACTTTCTTTTTAGATGATAAAAAAAGATGAGAGCCACATTGATTACAAAATGCTCGTTCTCCCCGTAGAGATGAATCATAGCGTGTTATATTTTCTTCACCATCAATCTTCAAATCTGATTTACAATCAATTGAAAAACCAGGGCCACCATTCCAACGTAAACACATACTGCAATGACAAACACTGATCTCAGAAATATCTTGTGCTGTGGATAATTTAACTTTACCGCATAAACATTGACCTTGATGCATTCTCGTTCTCCTTTCCATTAAATCATGCATTAATCACTTAAGATTATATGCATGATTTAATTTATAAAATAAACATAATACAAGCATAAATATTATCTACACACCTGTATTATGACTTTGTTTTTTCGGTGGTAATGGTGAGAAATACCCGATTAATAAAATCAGTATTGCAACACCAATAAAGGCCAATGCTCTGAGCAATCCACTACTTAATGATGTATCAATTAAGAAAAGTTTAGCGATAACCACAGCTAACAATCCCCCACCAATAAACCATTGTGAACGTGACTTCTTACGTGTCGCCATCACCATAGTTACCAACGCAGTAATTGCCCAAACAATAGCTAATACTGTTTGAATAACTTTAGAATTAATTATTGCATAACTCGACCAATCAATATCTGTTGCAAAGACTAATCCTCTTAATAATATACCGTTTGCCCACCAAAAAATTGCAGCAGGGATAATGTAATTAAATATGGCTACGTTATTTTTCAATAATGCTTGATATTTAGGTGATTGTTTTATTAATGAAATAAATTTATAACCAACCCAAATTCCAACAATACCCATTAGATCCATTAAATTAAATAATGGAATAAATTTAACTCCACTTTCAGTTCCAGCATTAAAGTTGAACAAAAAATTAATCGAAAGAGCCAGTAGACCTAAAAATAGGTAAAGTAACTATCCAATAAGCATTTTGATACTCTTTTATCCAATTAATTTTCATTGCTAGCAAATAGCTTATTGCAATAAATAAGCTTATAGCAAAAAATAACACTAGCAAAAATGTAAAACTCACATAAAGGTACGTAGCATCCATAAAGCCAAATAATTTCAGTAAATAAGAATAAGCCCAATAAAGATAAGATGCATACAGTGGATCAATGCTTTATTTATCCTTTGTTTGGATAATAACGTATTTACTTTAAGCAAGTAGAAACCACTCACAAAAATTGTGATCCAGATAATTGCACTGAACCAATTATTAATTAACGAATCTGCAATATAGATGTACACCAACATAATAAGTGCTGATATCGGCCATAATAAAATAGAGCAACTTGCCAACTCAGAAAATTGGGTTTTCTTCCCTGCAAAAAACATGCCCCAACAACTCATCAGAATATAAGCAAAGGTAATAGATTTTACTTCTGGAGAGAGCCAATTTTCGCCATATTCTTGTAAAAGTAAAACGCTATATCCCCAACTTACAGCGGCGATAAATAATGTTACATATCCAATAGCTCGATTATCAAGATGAGTAAATCGAGCTTGATACCACAATACTCCGACAGCAAATACAACGATGACTTGTGTCACAAGCATTAGCCAATCACCTAATGAGATAATAGGCATGTTAACTAATAAAACAAAAGAAACAGCAACTAAAATAGTCCCTGCAATAGCTGGTTTCTTTTGTTGCTGTAAAACAGAAAATGCAAGGATCATTACCCCTTCAATTGCCCATACAATCGATGTCCATTCAGCAGAGAATGCAAATGGTACGGCTAAAGTGGCAAAGGTAACCGAGAGCATAAAGAAGGCAATTGCCAGTAATTTACCCTCTTCACGATAACGCTTAAGCGCAAACCAACTTAGTGCAAAATAAGCTAACCCATAAAGTGATGAAGCAATAGCAACACCATATTGCCATTCTGAAGCTAACCGATGTTGGAAATAAAACCAATTAATGGCGTACCGAATAGTAATGTTGCATCAAAGGAATATTAAGTTTCAGTTTATTTTTAGTGTTGATAGTTCCGTTGCAACATCCAAAATCAACCAATTTGCAATTAAAAATAGCTGACAAGGTAAATAATCTGCATGAGTGTAATTTGGTATTGCCCATATAAAACCAATACCAAAAGTAAAAGCAAATCCAATAAGATTTAATAAACGCCAAACTTGCCAATGACTAATAATAAGAATGCCGATTGAAAGAATAAGATAATAACTAAATAACGCAATATAATTGCCACTTCCTGTGGACAATAAAACAGGTGCTAAATACCCTCCTAGCGAGGCTAACACTGCTAAGCTAATTGCTCGATGAAGAACGGCTAAAATTACACTGACAATACAAACAAAAAACCATTATGGCTAAAGCGATGCCAATAGGAATAAAGTCATAAATTTTAGTGGCCGCAAAAATAGTAATGTAAAACCCACCAATGCCACCACCTTGTAAAATTAATGCATATATCAGATTTTTCTTTCTAAGCCACCAGCCAATACCTAATAAGGCTAAACATCCTGTTCCTGCCATCATTAAACGTGTTGATGCTGAGATTAGCTCATTCTCAATACTGTATTTAAGTAAATATGACAGACCAAAAAAGAGTAATAACATCCCTATTTTAGCCAGCGGATTACCGGTTACCACCCAATTCCAAATAAGTCCCAAAATCGATTTTTGTTGACGTTTTGGACGAGAATTTAAATTAGGCCGATATTGCGATGCAGGTCTATTTGCTTGAGGCGTTGCATCCCCTAAATAATCTGTTTCCGATCCCACAAGGTTTGCACTTGCCCCATTCGCTCTATTCTCTACAAGCTGATCAGATGTTGATTTAACATATGTTTGTTTTGCCTCTTTTTGGTAATGATGAGCAAAACGACTTGTTGCTACCTTAGGTCGATAAGGCTCAACCTCTTTAGGCGTAGGGGCTGTTGATATTTCTGGCTTATTAGACTGTTTGTTTTCAAGGTTAATATCATTAACCATAGGAGATTGAACAACAGCATTTTCTTTTTTAGGGGAATCTTTATTAACTGCCGTTTCTTGTGATACTTGTGCACGTTGATATACCGGCACATTTTTATTCTCAACCTTATTTTGCACATGTTCTATTGTGTTAATAGGTTCAACTGTTTTGGATTGATAAGTTGAAGCTGGTGAACCGGTTGGTTGAGGGATCTTTTTTTTATATCACGAGATACATCCTTAACTTCGCCTTTCTGAGCGTCAAGTTCTGTGCGAATATCCACAGTACTGTCTTTATTTAATAGCTTAAATAATTTCTCTTGTTGCTCAGTAAGCTTTTCTTCAAGCCATTTAATTCGACGCAACAATGAGTTGCTATTTGTATAAGCGTTGGTATTGCCAATACAAAGATACCACAACAAATATTATAACAACGAGCGCCAAAAAGTCGTCCATAAATCTAATCCTTTTGCGTTAAGCGTCACTTGATTTTAATCTCTAACCCTTAGTTATACTTTAATTTTTTACTAATTTATCTTAGTTTTATTCCTAAATAACCTATTTTGAGAACTCTTGATTTAAACCTAGCACATAATTTTTAAAAAAAAAAGGTATGATCAGTAACCTATCTTAATCTTCCTTTATATAGCAAAACACATTCATAATATGAAATTAAATGACGAATTAACTAATGCTATCGCTTCTGTAACAGAAGCCGCAGCTATTGCAGCAATGCCTTGGATTGGAAAACAAAATAAAAATGCAGCAGATGATGCTGCTGTTAGTGCCATGCGTGAGCGTTTAAATAGCCTGAATATCAATGGTGAAATCGTCATTGGTGAAGGTGAAATAGATGAAGCGCCGATGCTCTATATTGGCGAAAAAGTGGGTAATGGGAAAGGTGATAAAATAGAAATTGCGGTTGATCCAATTGACGGCACTCGTATGGTCGCCATGGGTGAAAACAATTCTCTAGCTATTTTAGCCGCTGGCTTTGAAGGCAGTTTTTTACAAGCTCCCGATATGTATATGGAAAAATTAGTGGTTGGTAAGCAAGCTGCCGGTGTGATTGATCTTAACCATTGCCTCGAATATAACCTTGATGCTATCGCACAGACATTAAATAAATCTCTTGAGCAGTTAACTCTCGCTATTTTAGATAAACCGCGTCACCACGATATTATAAAAGATCTACGCACGAAAGGCGTTAATGTTATTACACTACCTGATGGTGATGTTTTAGCCTCTTTATATGCCACGATACCAAACAACAGTATTGATGTTATGTATGGCATTGGTGGAGCACCTGAAGGTGTAATTAGTGCAGCTATTGCTAAGGCATTAGGTGGTGATATGCAAGCACGTTTAATTACTCGTGATATTGCAAAAGGAAATAGTGCAGAAAATAGAGAATATGCTGTTTCTGAAATTGCTCGTTGTCATCAAATGGGTACTGATGTAAATATTAAATTGTCATTAGACACATTAGTACGTAATCAAGATGTTATGTTTGCAGCAACCGCAATTACCAAAGGTGATTTCTTAGCTGGTGTTAATCAACAAGCTCAATATTTACAAACACACTCTTTAGTCATTAATGGCTCAACACATTCATTACGTTATATTGAAAATTACCATTTACGCTAATATATCAATGGATCTTTCTCTCTGAGACATAAAAAAGCGGCACTTTTATTAAGGTGCCGCTAAATTGACTTCAAGGGGTATGTTTATTTTTATTTAGTCACTTCAGATTTAAGCCAATAAATTGGCTGGATTCTCAACACATAATTTTTTGATAATAGACTTATCAATACCACGTTGAGCCAATAATGAAAGGAATACATTGGGAACAAATCCCACCATTCCCCATTTTCCGCCCACATTCTC
>NZ_MIIZ01000678.1:0-4951 GCF_001743005.1 Shigella sp. FC1967
CTTAATGGCACTTATTTTTGTGTTTATCATAAGTAATAGCAGAGTTTCTGATTTTGAATTAGATGCGAAAAAATCAACGATCATACCAATAAGTTTTGTTTCTAGGGCAGACAAATTATCAGGAACATTGATTTTGCCTAGCAATAACGACATAAAAGCAGTCGTTATTTTGATTCATGGGGATGGAGCCCAAGATCGTTTTTCTAATGATGGATATTTACCACTGATTAATCGTTTACTTGCAGCAGGTATTGGTGTTTATACCTGGGATAAAGCAGGTGTGGGAGAAAGCCAAGGAAATTGGTTATTTCAATCTATGCAAGATAGAGCAGATGAAGCGCAAATAGCATTACAGATTATCCAAAAGAAATTTACTCATACAGATATTAAAATAGGTTATTTGGGCTTTTCACAGGCTGGATGGGTTATCCCTATTGCAGCGGCGCAATCTAAACCTGATTTTTCTGTCATTATTGGAGGCGCTGTCAATTGGAGAGATCAAGGTGCATATTATTATCGAGTGCGCTTAAAAGCTAATAATATTGATAGTAATGAAATTAATAGAAGAGTCACTGAACAACTGCAACAAAATGATCGCGTGTTTGGCATTAATGGTAGTCATGATACGTCAGCGCAAGGAGATATGTCTGACGATCGCTTCTATTTTGTTATTCAAAACTATTTAAGTGATTCCTCTAAATATTTACCGAATATGAATGGGCGAGTACTGGCTATGTTTGGTGAACGAGACCTTAATGTTGATGCACCTGAAAATGCATGTTTGTATAAAACATTATTAGGAAATGACGCAGATAATACGGTTGCCCTATTCCCTAACACTACTCACGGGTTGTTAAAAGCATCACTATTTAACTATCAGTTAGAAAACCAGTGGCCATGGTGGAAAAAGATACTCTTTATTTATCTCGGTCAAAAGAGTTACACCTCCGATACTCTAAATATACTCACCTTATGGATAACGGATAATAAATCAGTACCCTCTGAATATAGTGATTTTCAATGTGAAAATACCAATTCAGAATTAAGATAAAATGCAGATAACACCTAAATGACAGAGGCTCTTTATGTGTTGAAGTGTAAAATAAAAAATACACTATAAATCAATCTGATATTCAATAATCTTTCTAATTTGTATTAGCGCATCACGCAATAAATCAATGTCAATTGAAGCTAATGCAATACGAATTGCATGGGGAATATGAGGTGTTGTAGCATAAGGCTCAGCGGTTGCAACAGATATTTGTAATTGATGTAATGAAGTAACGATTTTATCGGCTCTAACTTCTTCTGGTAAAGGGATCCACAAAAAATAGGAAGTTGGATGATGAATATAGGAAAATCCTTCAAATATCTCACTCACTATTTTTTGTCTCTGCTGTGCATCTTTGCGTAATAAACGTTCTAATTTATCAACAACCCCTTCTTTCACCCATTGGCAGATAATGGACGTCATAAGTGCGGGTGTATTCCATGTTGTGACTCTCATTGAACGCTCTAGCGATGAAATCGTATTTGTTGGAGCAACAATAAAACCAACTCTTAACCCAGACGCGATATTTTTAGAAAATCCTGAAATATAAAAGGTAATATCTGGCGCCAAGGTAACAATTGAAGGTGGTGCTTTTTTAACTAAAAAGGCATAGGTTGCATCTTCAATAATCATAAAATGATATTTTCTTGCCAATGTAATTAATCGCTGTCGCTGTTTTAATGTTAATACCCACCCCATTGGATTATGAAGTGTGGGAATACAATAAAGTGCGCGTATGGCTCTTTTTTTTACATAACTTCTTCCAATTTATCTAGATCTGTTCCTGAAGGTGTTATAGGAATAGGTAATATTTCTAAATGATGAGCGAGTGCCGCTAATTTAAATCCGGGATAACTCAATGCATCTACCGCGACAACATCTCCTGGTTTCAAAGCACTCAATAATGTAATAGCAATACCTTGTTGTGCCCCACTAGTAATAATAATATTTTCAGGTTCAACCTTGATTTCTTTATTTTTAAGATATTGAGAAATCACTATTTTGTCGTGTAGTTTCCCGCTATGGGGTTGATAGCGAAGTAATGATTCAATTTCACCCGATGTCGATAATCTTTTTAGCTCAGTGCGCAATAATTCAGCTTGAATGGGTAAAGAGGGATAATTGAAATTAAGATCCAACATATCTGTTGCCGTAGGGTTTTCTATACCATGGTTTGTTGGAAGTGATAACTCACGTACAAAAGTACCTCTTCCCGTTTCACCAATGATTAACCCCATACTTTCTAATTCGGCGTAGACACGGCTTGCTGTTGCAAGAGACATTTTATGTTCTGCTGCTAAATGTCGATGGGTGGGTAAACGCGTGCCTGGCAATAATTTACCTGTGCGTATTTCATGCGCCAATTTATCAAACTAAAGATTTATAACGGGGCTGAACCATAGAAATTGTATCCATGACAATTATTTGATTGTCATAATTTTGACTCATAAGATAGCACTCAGCAAGTGATATATAGATACCATTATTCTGAATAAAAATTTTCTATTTCAATTGCTATTACTAAAATGTAATTAACTGTTTTTAATGAAAATAAATCATAATAATGATGGGGCATTATATGCAAAAAATAGAACAAAAAACGCAAACTAGAGGTTGGGTAAATGGTTTTATAGGGATGTTGATTTTTAGTGGCTCTTTGCCTGCAACAAAAGCGGCTGTATTAGGTTTTGATCCCTTATTTTTAACTGCTGCAAGAGCAACAATTGCAGGGTTATTATCTTTAATAATGTTGCTGTTATATAAAGAGAAATTACCTACATTTAAACAGTGGGTTTCATTAACCGTTGTTTCATTAGGTGTTGTTGTGGGTTTTCCATTATTAACGGCAATTGCACTACAAGAAATAACTTCAGCACACTCTCTTGTTTTTTTAGCTTTATTACCATTATCTACGGCAATTTTTGCGGTAATACGCGGTGGTGAAAAACCTCGCCCTATTTTTTTGGTTTTTTTCTATTATTGGTAGCTTATTAGTGATGGGCTATGCCCTTTCTCAAGGTGGAGGATCATCAATCAGCGCAGATTTATTAATGATAGCGTCAGTGATTGTTTGTGGTTTAGGTTATGCCGAAGGTGCGACTTTAACGAAAGCATTGGGTGGGTGGCAGGTTATATGTTGGGCATTAATTGTATCTTTACCTCCCATGATTATTCTTAGCTTTATTCTTATGCCTGAAGAGCTCGCGACAATTAGCCTTTCAGCATGGTTAGGCTTAGGTTATGTCTCGCTTTTTAGTATGTTGATTGGCTTTATATTTTGGTATAAAGGATTATCGCAAGGCGGGATCGCAACCGTAGGACAACTCCAATTATTACAACCATTCTTTGGATTAGGTTTAGCGGCTGTATTACTTCATGAATCTGTGAATTTATTGATGTTATTCGTCACTATTGGCGTTATTTTTTGTGTTGCTGGCTCAAGAAAATATGCCTAATTAAAAGTTTCCTTTAAAACTAAAAACACGCTAAATAGGCTATTAGCGTGTTTTACTCTTCAATTAAATTGGCAATTTCAAGCAAGTTATTATCCGGATCACGTAAATAAACCGACATAATAGCGCCAGTTGCACCCGTTCTAGAAACAGGCCCTTCTTCTATCTTTATACCTTGCTGATTTAAATGCTCAATGACCTCTGATAACGGCGTTTGTGTTAAAAAACACAAATCAGCTGAACCTGCAGTTGGTTTTGCTGCTTTGGGAAGGAATTCTTTTCCTACTTGATGAAGATTTATTTTTTGAGAACCAAAAAGTGAGTGCTTTGCGCCCTTCTTTAAACGTAATGACGTTAAAGCCTAATACGCGGTGATAAAAATCACACGTTACCTGAATATCAGCAACAGTTAATACTAAATGATCAAGGTGTGTAATTTTCATCAAGCCCTCACTTTTTATGTATCAATTAAAGTTCACACTTTGTTTTTAAAACGGCCGTTTTTCTATGGTGATCTAGCGCTAACTCAATAAGTTTGGTAATTAATGATTGATAGCCTAAACCTGCACTTTGCCATAATTTTGGATACATACTGATATTGGTAAAACCTGGTAGTGTGTTTATTTCATTGATCACAACGCGATTATCTTGCGTTAAAAACACATCTACACGCGCCATACCTAAGCAATTCAGAACACGGTATGCTTTTAATGCAACTTGGCGAATATGTAAACTCGTATTTTCATCCATTATAGCTGGAACAACAACTTTAGCACCATCGTCATCAATATATTTTGTGTTATAAGCATAGAAAGCATCGTTTAATACGATTTCACCACAAGGGCTAACGTTAGGATCTTCATTACCTAAAACTGCACACTCTATTTCACGACCTACAATAGCACTTTCAACAATCACTTTAAGGTCGTATTCAAACGCCATTTCTAATGCGGCGTTGAATTCTTCTTCATTATTAACTTTACTAATTCCTACTGAAGAGCCTAGGTTCGCAGGCTTAATAAATAAAGGAAGTCCTAATTGACGAACCATTTCGTTGTAAGGAATATCATTAATTTGATGCGCCATGATAGTAATAAATGGTGCAACCGCTAATCCTGCACCATCAAGTAGGCGTTTAGTAATATCTTTGTCCATGCAAGCTGCTGAACTCAGGATATTTGGTCCTACATAAGGCATATCAATCATATGTAATAAGCCTTGGAGTGTTCCATCCTCACCGTATGCACCATGTACTATCGGGAATACAACATCGATTTGAGGTAACGCCTGACCATCTTCAAGTGAAATAAATTGGTTTTTTACACTACCAGGAATAATAGCAACCGCTCATAAGGCATATCAATCATATGTAATAAGCCTTGGAGTGTTCCATCCTCACCGTATGCACCATGTACTATCGGGAATACAACATCGATTTGAGGTAACG
>NZ_MIIZ01000679.1:0-4883 GCF_001743005.1 Shigella sp. FC1967
TCTATAAATATAAAAACTCACAAAGCGAGTATTTCACTTTGTGCGTATGTCTTTTTTTATTCTTTAAGAAATAACAGATGTCGTTAATCTAGAAATACACACTTGACGACCTTCATCATCAAATATTTCTATCGACCAGACTTGATGTGATCGACCTAAATGAATAGGTTTGCATACTCCTCTTACCTTACCTTCTCTTGCTGAACGGATATGATTTGCATTAATTTCTAGCCCAACAATCTTTTGTTCACCTTCGGTACAAAGATACCCCGCAACAGAGCCTAATGTTTCAGCTAAAACAACCGAAGCACCGCCATGTAAAAGCCCTAAAGGCTGCTTAGTACGATGATCAACAGGCATTGTTCCTTCAAGATAATCATCACCAAGACAGGTTAATTCTATGCCCAAATGGCTCATCATATTGTTTTGTCCAATATGATTAAGGTACTCAATTGTCGTTTCACGTTTCCATATCATGGCATAATCTCCAAAAGTGCCTGTAGTGGGTGTTTTAGCTCAATATTATCAATACGTTTCACTTGACTACGACAAGAGTAACCGGTACTCAAACAACGCATTGTTGGTAATTTTTTTAGCGCATTACCCCATGAAAGTTGATAAATGCCTAACGAGTTTTCATAATTATTTAGTTCATGTCCATAAGTACCTGCCATTCCACAACATCCCGTGCTCACAAATTCGAGTTGCTGCCCATAACGTTGGAAAATAGCCTGCCACTGTTTCATACTTTGTGGAAGCGCGGTCACTTCTGTACAGTGCCCAAAAAGATACCATTTTTCATCATTATCACAATGGCTATTGGCTCAGATACCAATTTACTTAGCCATTCATGAACAAGTTGAACATTAAAATCCCCACGTTTATCACCCAATATTTCACGATATTCATCGCGATAACACAGCACTAATGCAGGATCAACACCAACCATAGGAATACCTAACTTTGCCACACGATTGAGCATAGTTGAGGTTTTTTGTGCCGTTTTACTAAATTGCTGTAAAAAACCTTTAATATGTTGCGCTTTACCATTAGGTGAAAACGGCAACAAAACAGGCTTAAACCCAATTTTTTCAATTAGTTTGATAAAATCGGCGACCACTTTGGCATCGTAATAACTCGTGAAAGGGTCTTGTACTACTAAAACATAATGACTTCGCTGCTTTTCAGATAAACGCTCTAAGTCTTCTAGCGTCATATCTAACGCCTTGTGTCCAGCCAATTGCTGCCTTAACGTCGGTGATGACAGCAAAGGTAAGTCGACCATTCCTATTGTATGTTTACTTAATGTTTGCACCAAGGGTTGCTTCATAAAGAAATTAAAGAATCCCGGCGCTTTTGCCATAATTGGCGTTGTTAGTTCAACATTCGCGACAATATGGTCTTTTAACGGACGTAAATAGCGCTGGTGATAAAGTTCAGTAAATTTAGAACGGAAGGATGGCACATCAATTTTAATCGGGCACTGGGTTGAACAGGCTTTACAAGCTAAACAGCCATTCATAGCCGCTTTCACTTCATGAGAAAAGTCATATTCACCACGTTTGGCTTTCCATGTATTACGTGTTTTCTCAATCAAACTTCTTAAGCTAGGTTTATTATTTTCAAGGCTAGATCTAAGCTGTTTTGGACTAACACCTTGTTCTGTTAATAAACGTAGCCACTCTCTTACAAGTGCAGCTCGCCCTTTAGGCGAATGAATACGTTGCCCGCTGATTTTCATTGAAGGGCACATTGGGCTTTTGGCATCAAAGTTAAAGCAAAGCCCATTACCATTACAATCTAATGCCCCTTTGAAATCTTGACGTACAGATAAAGGAATTGTGCGATCAAAGGTACCTCGTTTGATCGTATCAACTTGCTTCATGGGTTCATCGACCTCTAATGGAGGGCATATTTTACCAGGGTTTAATCTATTTCGAGGATCGAACACCGTTTTGATTTGGCGCAGTTCATGATAGAGCGTTTCACCGAAAAATTCGGGGCTGTATTGCGCTCTAAAGCCTTTTCCATGTTCGCCCCAGAGTAACCCACCATATTTGGCTGTTAACGTAACAATGTCGTCTGAGATAGACTTCATCAATAATTCTTGTTGTGGATCGCACATATCAAGTGCAGGCCTTACGTGCAATACCCCTGCATCAACATGTCCAAACATGCCATAATTAAGCTGATGGCGGTCGAGCAACGCTCTAAATTCTGTAATATAATCAGCAAGATGTTCTGGCGGCACACAGGTATCTTCTACAAAAGGAATGGGCTTTGCTTGCCCTTTTGCGTTACCTAATAAACCCACCGCTTTTTTACGCATGGCATAAATACGGTTAATATCCGCCAAATCCTCACAGACTTGATAGCCGATAACGCCGCCCTGACCCTCTTTCATTAATGAATCTAAGCGCTGGCATAATGATGTCACTTGTGAAGCGATAAGATTTTCATCATCCCCCGCAAATTCAACAATATTAAGACCTTGCATATCTTTATCAGGCACATCAGTGATCAACTCTTTAACCGAGTGCCACACAATATCTTCACGAGCAAGATTTAATACTTTGGAATCAACCGTTTCAACAGAAAGAGCATTCGCTTTCACTAAAAAAGGCGCATTACGTAATGCGGAATCAAAAGAATCGTATTTTACATTGACTAAACTGCGCTGTTTAGGAATTGGCGTGATATCGAGTGTCGCTTCAGTAATAAAAGCAAGCGTTCCTTCAGAGCCTGTTAAAATTCTCGTTAGATCAAATCGTTTCATGTCATCACTAAAGACATGGCGCAAATCATACCCGGTTAAAAAGCGATTTAATTTAGGGAATTTTTCAAGAATAAGTTTCCGTTGCTCTTTGCAACGAGATAAAACGGTACGATAAACTTTACCGATTGTAGAGCTTTCTTGGGCAATGTTTTCTGCTAGTGCGGTATCCATAGCTCGCGTTTCAAGCAATTCACCACCTAACAAAACGGCTCTAACACCAAGAACGTGATCAGACGTTTTACCATAAACCATTGAACCTTGCCCTGAAGCATCGGTATTAATCATTCCACCTAATGTGGCGCGATTACTGGTAGATAGCTCAGGTGCAAAAAAGAAGCCATAAGGTTTTAAAAAGAGATTAAGCTCATCTTTTATCACTCCAGCTTCCACTTTTACCCAACGCTCTTGCGGGTTTATCTCGATAATACGTTTCATATAGCGAGATAAATCAACCACGATACCCTCTGTTAATGCTTGCCCATTAGTTCCTGTACCGCCCCCTCTTGGTGTCAGAGAGAGTGAATGAAATCGAGGTTCATCAACTAAGCGAGCGATAATAGTGACATCGGCTGTGGAGCGGGGAAAAACGACAGCCTGTGGTAATAACTGGTAAATACTATTATCTGTTGCCATAGTAAGTCTGTCAGCGTAACTGCTGGAAATATCACCGGTGAAACCGTTTTTTTTAAGGGTATCAAGAAATTCTGTTGTGAGTTCACTGACTTGCGGTGCTTGCGATATACGTGGGATCATTTGTTATAGCTCTTTAATCTAATAGTCCACATTGCTTAATTTTAGATGTTGAAATGTATACTAAGAGGGATTTTGCCTCATTTTGTACTTTCAGACCGATACCTGTTCACCTTATCATACAATTCTGGCAAATTGCGTAGTGAGATAAACAACGTGATATTTGCAATGTTTATTCATCTGCTTCTAGCATTTTTATTCGTGTAGGGATTTAAAACCATGGAAAAACCGCAGATCCATACAGATATACCCAAAGTTTTATTCACTGTTCTTTTTATTTCTTTTTTTATTATCGCCAGTTTTTGGATCCTAAATCCCTTTATTGTGGGCTTAATTTGGGCTGGAATGATTGTTGTGGCAACGTGGCCTTTTACTCCTTATTATTGAAAAACGAGTAAAATATCGTTGGTTATCAACCATGATAATGATGATTTTGATATTACTGATCTTCGTTATCCCTATTATCCTTTTAATTTAGTAGCGTCATTGATAATAGTGCCCCTTTAATTGAATTAGCGAAATCGCCTTCGAATATTCAACCACCTCAATTATTATGGCTTAATGATATCCCCATGATAGGAAGCAAGCTTTATGATACATGGCATTCTATTCTTGTCTCGGGGGGTAATGCATTAATCACAAAAATCCAACCTTATGTGGGACAAGCTGCAAACTGGTTTTTTGCTCAAGCCTTGAATATTGGTCGATTTGCCCTACATTTGGGTGTGATGTTGTTATTTTCAGGTCTATTGTTTTTACAAGGTGAAAATGTTGTATCTTGGTTGCGCCATTTTGCTATTCGCTTAGCGGGTCAACGTGGTGATGCCGCAATTTTACTCGCATCTATGTCTATTCGCGCTGTTGCATTAGGTGTCGTTTTAACCGCCTTAATTCAAGCAATTGTTGGTGGTATTGGTCTTGCTGTATCTGGCGTACCTTATGCTACGGTATTAACCGTCGTTATGTTTATTTGCTGCCTTGCTCAAATAGGTCCTTTATTAGTATTGGTGCCATCCGTTTTATGGCTATTTTGGACCGGTGATACCACTTGGGGCATTGTCATGGTGATTTGGGGCGGTGCTGTTGCAACAATGGATGGTGTATTACGACCTTATTTAATCAAAATGGGCGCTGATTTGCCTATGGTATTAATTCTCACAGGTGTTATTGGTGGGATTTTAACATTAGGTATGATTGGATTATTTATTGGCCCTGTCGTTCTCGCTGTTGCCCATAGTTTATTAAATGCATGGATTAATGAAGTACCAAAACCTAATCCTGATTTAACTGAAACAGTAGAATTTTATGAATAAAAAACTTTATCGAAAAAGAATAAAATAATAATGGAGCATGTAAG
>NZ_MIIZ01000680.1:0-4847 GCF_001743005.1 Shigella sp. FC1967
TTTTTTCGCCTACTTCAACGATATTAAAGCCATGGGAGTAACCTAATGCTGCACCTGATTTCATCAACGGCTGAACGGCTTGAACAACAGCAGAATGCTGTTTATCTGGCGTTAAGTTAACAACTAAATCTGCTTGAGGGATCAACGCTTCATAGGTTCCAACCTCAAAACCGTTTTCGGTTGCACGACGCCATGATGCACGTTTCTCATCAATCGCTTCTTGACGTAAGGCATACGCGATATTCAAGCCTGAATCACGCATATTTAAACCTTGATTCAGACCTTGGGCGCCACAACCAACGATAACGACTTTTTTGCCTTTCAGGTAATTTGCTTCATCAGCAAATTCTTCACGTGACATAAAGCGACATTTACCTAATTGCGACAACTGCTGACGCAGATTCAATGTATTAAAATAATTTGTCATAGAAGACTCCAAAATCGTTGTGTATGTGTTTGCTGTTATTATCCTCACGCTCTGTGAGGTGTTGCATGACTTTACTATATGGGATGAAAGCCATTGCTTAAATTGATATATTTACAAGATAGTATTGCAAAAAAATGCAACGTTCTTTTTTATCACCTAAGGTGGCTGGCAATGGATATTCGTGATCTAAAACTTTTCCTGCATTTAGCTGAAAGCTGTCACTTCACCAAGACGGCACAAGCTATGCACGTCAGTCCTTCTACACTCTCTCGGCAAATTCAACGTCTAGAAGAAAGTTTAGGCCATCCTCTGTTTTTACGTGATAACAGACAAGTGGCTCTCACCGAGGCAGGCGAACAGTTAAAACGCTATGCTCAACAAACCTTATTGCAATACAAGCAGCTTAAGCACACGCTAAATCAAAATAGCCCAAGCCTTTCTGGCGAATTGCGCCTATTTTGCTCTGTAACCGCGGCTTATAGCCATTTACCCCCGATTCTTGACCGTTTTCGTGCAGAAAACCCATTGGTTGAAATAAAACTCACCACTGGCGATGCGGCTGATGCAGTCGATAAAGTGCAATCTGATGAAGCCGATTTAGGTATTGCTGGAAAACCTGAAAAACTGCCTGAAAATATCTGTTTTGAAAAAATAGGCGAGATCCCATTGGTACTGATTGCACCCGCTCTGCCTTGTAATGTTCGTCATCTAGTAACACAAGAGAAACCCGATTGGCTCAATATTCCATTTATCATTCCTGAACATGGGCCATCGCGACAACGAATTGCATTATGGTTTAAACGCCACCGTATCCTTAATCCCTTAATTTATGCGACTGTTTCAGGACATGAAGCCATTGTCTCAATGGTTGCGTTAGGTTGTGGTATTGCACTTATTCCACAAGTTGTCGTTGATAACTGCCCTGAGCCCGTTCGTAACCGCATCTCTTTATTAGATAATATTTCAATGGTAGAACCTTTCGAATTAGGCGTTTGCGGATCACACAAACGCCTTCAAGAGCCAGTGATCAACGCTTTTTGGCGATTACTCCACGACTAAGCTTGTCGTTTGTGGTGACAGGAATAACTGAAAAGAAGGATTTCCTGTCTCATCATGATATTCATAACCTAACGCATCCAAATGTCGCTCGAAACGCCCTTCCGTTTCGGGTAATTCAAATGCCACCAGCACACGCCCATAATCAGTACCATGACTACGATAGTGGAATAATGTGATATTCCAATAAGTCCCTAATGTTTTTAAAAACTTCATTAAAGCACCCGGCGACTCAGGGAACTCAAAACTAAATAGACGCTCTTTAAGTGGTTTATGAGGGCGACCACCGACCATATAACGTACATGAAGTTTTGCCATTTCATCGTCAGAAAGATCAGCAACTTGATAACCCGCAGTCGTAAGTTCACGCAAAATATCTTTACGCTCTGTGAGTCCTTGACTTAAACGCACACCGACAAAAATACGTGCATTTTCAGGATCTGCATCGCTATAACGATAATTAAATTCAGTGACAACACGTTGCCCTAAGATTTGGCAGAAACGTAAAAAACTCCCCTTTTGTTCAGGGATCGTCACAGCGAATAATGCTTCACGTTTTTCGCCTAGCTCACAGCGCTCAGAAACATATCGGAGCCCATGAAAATTCACATTTGCGCCGGAAAGTATATGTGCTAAACGTTCACCTTTTATCTGATGCTCTTCTACGTATTTTTTAAGCCCTGCTAATGCCAATGCCCCTGAAGGCTCTGCAATCGCACGCACATCTTCAAATAAATCTTTTACCGCTGCACAAATAGCATCGCTGTCTACGGTGATAACATCATCAACATATTTTTGGCATAAACGAAAAGTTTCATCACCAATACGCTTAACCGCAACACCTTCTGCAAATAAGCCTACTCGAGCTAATTCAACGGGATGTCCTGCCTCTAATGCTGCTTTTAAACATGCTGCATCTTCTGCTTCAACACCAATAACTTTAATTTCTGGCATAAGCTGTTTGATTAATACAGCAACTCCAGCAATTAAACCTCCACCACCTACGGGGACGAAAATACGGTCAAGATGAACATCTTGTTGTAAGAGTTCCATTGCCAATGTTGCTTGCCCAGCAATGACGGCTGGATGATCAAAAGGCGGAACAAAGGTGTATCCCATTTCTTCAGATAGCGCGATAGCTTTCGCTTTTGCTTCATCAAAGTTGGCGCCATAAAGCAGTGCTTCTCCACCAAATTGGCGAACAGCATCAACTTTGATATCCGCCGTTGCCACTGGCATCACAATTAACGCCTTTACACCCATTCGATTTGCAGACAACGCAACGCCTTGCGCGTGATTACCAGCAGACGCTGTCACAACACCTTTCTCTTTTTGCTCAGGGGTCAACCCTGCAATCATGGTATAAGCACCACGCAATTTAAAGCTGTGAACAGGTTGTCGATCTTCACGTTTAACTAAAATGGTATTTTCTAAACGTTCCGAGATTTTTGTCATCTCTTGGAGTGGAGTCACTATTGCGGCTTCATAAACAGGTGCACTCAGCGCCGCTTTTAAATATTCAGCGCTACTTGGTGCCGAATTTAAAGGTCTAAAAGCAGCCATTCTTAGCCCCCTAACTTAGATTTATCACGTACCGCACCTTTATCAGCACTAGTGGCTAAAGAGGCGTAAGCACGTAAGGCAAACGAAACTTGGCGCTGTCTATTTTGTGGTGTCCACGCTTTATCACCACGAGCATTTTGTGCATCACGACGTGCAGATAACGTTTTATCATCTACGTTTAATGAAATTTCTCGAGTTGGAATATTGATAGAAACAATATCACCTTCTTCCACTAAACCAATGACACCACCATTTGCTGCTTCTGGTGAGACATGCCCGATAGATAAGCCAGATGTTCCTCCAGAGAAACGTCCATCAGTGATAAGTGCGCAAGCTTTACCTAATCCCATTGATTTTAAATAAGAGGTTGGATACAGCATCTCTTGCATACCCGGCCCACCTTTAGGACCTTCATAGCGAATAATAACCACATCGCCTGCCACAACTTTCCCACCTAAGATAGCCTCAACAGCATCATCTTGGCTTTCATATACTTTTGCAGGACCACTAAAAATTAAGTTATCGTTATCAACACCTGCTGTTTTAACAATACAACCATCTACGGCTAAGTTACCGGATAAAACAGCTAATCCACCATCTTGACTATAAGCATGTTCTTTACTGCGGATACATCCGTTTTCACGGTCAGTATCTAAGGTTGGCCAACGACAATTTTGAGAGAATGCCTTCGTTGTACGAATACCCGCAGGACCTGCTTGGAACATTGATTTTACTTGCTCATCTTGCGTTAACATCACGTCATATTGTGCTAATGTTTCTGGCAAGCTTAACCCTAAAATATTACCCACATTACGATTAAGTAATCCGGCTCTGTCTAATTCACCTAAAATCCCCATAACCCCACCAGCACGGTGAACATCTTCCATATGATATTTTTGTGTACTTGGCGCCACTTTACATAAATGAGGCACTTGGCGAGAAAGTCTGTCGATATCTTCCATAGTGAAATCAACCTCACCTTCTTGTGCAGCAGCTAATAAATGCAGAACCGTATTCGTCGAGCCACCCATGGCAATATCTAAGATCATCGCATTTTCAAAGGCTTCTTTCTTAGCAATATTGCGCGGTAATGCGGACTCATCATCTTTTTCATAATAGCGTTTAGTTAATTCAACAATGCGTTTACCTGCGTTGATAAACAGTGTTTCACGATCTGCGTGTGTCGCTAATAGTGAGCCATTTCCGGGTTGAGATAATCCGAGAGCTTCGGTTAAACAATTCATGGAGTTTGCGGTAAACATACCTGAACACGATCCGCATGTCGGACAAGCAGATCGTTCAATTTGCTCACTATCCGCATCGCTGACATTTGGATTTGCCCCTTGGATCATGGCATCAACGAGATCCAATTTGATCAGTTGATCTGAAAGCTTCGTTTTACCGGCTTCCATAGGGCCACCCGAAACAAAAATAACCGGGATATTTAGGCGTAAAGACGCCATTAACATTCCTGGGGTGATCTTGTCACAGTTTGAGATACACACCATCGCATCAGCACAGTGTGCATTAACCATATATTCAACAGAGTCTGCGATAAGCTCACGCGATGGCAACGAATAAAGCATGCCACCGTGTCCCATTGCAATACCGTCATCAACCGCAATGGTATTAAATTCTTTAGCTACACCACCCGCGGCTTCAATTTGCTCAGCAACGAGTTTTCCTAAATCCCGCAGATGCACATGACCCGGCACAAATTGCGTAAATGAGTTCACCACTGCAATAATAGGTTTACCAAAATCAGCATCCGTCATTCCCGTTGCACGCCATAAGGCACGGG
>NZ_MIIZ01000681.1:0-4780 GCF_001743005.1 Shigella sp. FC1967
ACTACAGTGTCTGCATACGTTGCGGTATAAGCCGCAAAATATTAGTACAGACGAGTACGACGTGCGTTTTCGCGAGCTAATTTTTTAGCGTGACGTTTTTACTGCTGATGCTTTAGCGCGTTTACGTTCAGTCGTTGGTTTTTCATAAAACTCACGACGACGAACTTCTGCTAATACGCCTGCTTTTTCACAAGAGCGTTTGAAACGACGAAGAGCAACGTCAAATGGCTCGTTTTCACGTACTTTGATTACCGGCATGTGCCTCTCACCTCAATAGAAATCGGTTTGCGCTGGCATTATTTTAGCCAGCCGACATTTAAAATGGTGCGGAATTTTACTTCAAAGCAGGGCACTTTGTAAAGAGATGCACAAAATTGAAACGCAAACTCTCACTTTTGTGTCTTTTTGGGGAGAACACGAAAAGCGAAAATCGCTAACCACACATTTAAATCATTTAAAATAGGTGGATAATTATAGAACAGAAAAAGGAATTTGTCACATGCTGGTATGTAAAAGATGTGTTGAAGGCGTATAAAATCATCGAAATAATGGTACAATTGATTTATTACGCGGGTCCGCGAAGAAGAATTTGGAAGCGTCATGCGAGTTTTAGGTATTGAAACATCTTGCGATGAAACCGGTATCGCAATTTACGATGATAAAGCCGGTCTATTAGCGAATCAACTTTATAGCCAAATTAAACTGCACGCTGATTATGGTGGTGTCGTTCCTGAGCTTGCTTCACGGGATCATATCCGTAAAACAGTACCGCTTATTCAAGCGGCACTAAAAGAAGCAAATCTTACGGCACAAGATATTGATGCGGTTGCTTATACCGCTGGCCCTGGTCTTGTTGGCGCGTTGCTTGTAGGCGCAACTATTGGACGTTCATTAGCTTTTGCGTGGGATGTTCCTGCGATCCCTGTTCACCATATGGAAGGCCATTTATTGGCACCTATGCTTGAAGAGAAAACACCTGAATTTCCATTTGTCGCACTTCTGGTTTCTGGTGGGCATACACAGTTAATTAGTGTGACGGGAATTGGCGAATACACCTTATTAGGTGAATCTATTGATGATGCTGCTGGTGAAGCTTTTGATAAAACGGCAAAATTGTTGGGATTAGATTACCCTGGCGGTCCAGTATTATCGAAAATGGCACAACAAGGTACAGAAGGTCGCTTTGTTTTTCCTCGTCCAATGACCGACAGACCTGGACTTGATTTTAGTTTCTCAGGTTTAAAAACTTTTGCGGCGAATACTATCCGTCAAAATGATGATTCAGACCAAACTCGCGCGGATATTGCTCGTGCATTTGAAGATGCGGTTGTTGATACGCTGGCGATAAAATGTCGTAGAGCGTTAGAACAAACTGGTTTTAAACGTTTAGTGATGGCGGGAGGTGTCAGTGCTAACCGTACATTGCGTGCAAAAATGGAAACCGTAATGAAACAATTAGACGGTGAAGTTTTTTATGCGCGCCCTGAATTGTGTACTGATAATGGTGCAATGATTGCACTAGCAGGCATGATCCGCTTTAAAGGCGGTACTGAAGGCCCGTTAAGTGTGACAGTAAGACCACGTTGGCCTTTAGCGGAATTACCTGCATTAACACGTTAATCGTAATAAGCTAAAAATAATTCAAAGATGGAGCGCTTTGGTATGTTATCAAAGCGCTTTTTTATCTCATTATTTTAGAGTTAGCTATAAGACATTGTTGTCCAGTGTTGTCCTACAAGAAAAGCAAGTTCTAATGATTGTGTTCGATTAAGTCGAGGATCACATAACGTTTGGTACCCATGACTTAAGTCTGTAGGATTAATTTGTTGTAATCCACCTGTGCATTCCGTGACTTCCTGTCCTGTCATTTCTAAATGTATTCCTCCTGCCTGAATCCCCATATCATGAAGAATATGAATAAAAGCACGAGTTTCTGAGGCAATATCAGGAAAATGGCGAGTCTTGATACCTGCGCTTGTAGACTGTGTATTGCCATGCATAGGATCAATAAGCCAGATAACAGAACGATGATGATGTTGTATGGCTTTAACCAATTCAGGTAGATGAGAATGAATGGCATCTTTTCCCATTCGTACAATTAAAATGATTTTACCTACTTCATTTTCAGGATTTAGCCTATCAATAAGCGAAATAAGTTTTTCGCCTGACATTCTTGAACTACATTTTATACCAATAGGATTTTCTATCCCGCGAAGATATTCAATATGAGCGTGATCAATATCGGTTGTTCTTTCTCCAACCCAAACCATGTGCGCTGAGCAGTTATACCATTTATTATCTTCAGAATCTTGGCGGCTCATTGCCTCTTCATAATGTAAAAGTAATGCTTCATGGCTGATATAATAGGAGGAAGTATCGGGACATTTATTGATAATATATTGCTGAGAATGATAGAGTTGCTCCAATAAATTAGAATAGTGAGCTGGCTCTGTTGAACCTGGGTAGGTTTTAATCTCTAGTGCGTTTTTATGCCTCGCATATTGAGTACAATTCATTGCTCGTAACAAATTTAATGTGACCGCAGAATGATGATAAGCCGTGATCATTCTTAAGGGTTCAGGCTCTCTGCTTTTGGTTGAGAAATCTAAACCATTAATGATTTCACCGCGATAGCTGGGTAAGGTTAAGCCGTTTTGTGTTTCAAAAGGCTGGCTACGAGGCTTGGCATATTGACCCGCGATACGTGCCAACTTTATCACAGGTAATCCGGTTGATTGCTCTATCAATGCAGACATTTGTGCCAAGGTAAAGGTTAAATCTCGAATAATAGTTGATTGGCAATTATCAAAAGATTCTGCGCAATCCCCCCCCCTGAAGGAGAAAAGCTTCTCCTTTCGCTACTAGTTTTAATAAATTTTTAAATTCTCTTATTTCTGATGCTAGAACTAACGGTGGACTGTTTTTTAATTTTTCTTGGCAATAAGTCAGTGCATGAATATCGGGATATTCTGGTAGTTGTTTGGACGGTAATGCCTTCCACGATGAAGGTCGCCATGATAATGGAACCACATTATTTAATAGCTTATTGTTAGCGAATTGGTGTGCTTTATCATTACGTCCAGTCAAAACATCAATATCATAAGTGCTAAGCATTGCGAGTACTCCTATAACTAACGAGAAAAGATAAGCGAGGATTAAGCCTCGCTACACGCTTATTCTTGTGGTTGAGAGGTCTCTAAATAGGTTTTGATAATACCATTTTGTCTTGCGACATAGTCTTCTCTTACTGGGGTATACACATCAATAACTTCAGAAGGCTCTAGTGCAATAGCGTGATGAATCGCCCAAGAGGGAATAATAAAAGAGTCACCTGCATGTAAATATACGATGCGATCATTAACAGTGAGTTTGAGTGAACCCTTTAATATTGTTGTTGCAGTCTCATGCTCGTGTTTATGCTCAGGGATAACGGCATTAGGTTTAAATGTCCAAAATGCAATTGTAAAATCAGTTCCATGAATAAACTTAGCTTGGATTTTACTTTCTTCACCTTCATTTCTATTCAAATCCATATCGTAAGAGATCATTTCATTAGATAAATATAAACTCATATTGATAGCCTCATTATTAAATAAACAAGTTAATAATTAATTTAAATATAAATTTTTTATAATAAAAAACTGAATTAAATTAATTTAGAATGAATTGAAAACCCCATAGGAATAGGGCCAAAATCAGAGAGAATGTTTAAATGGTGTTTTTCAGCTGCGTTTAAAGTTGTAATACAACCATCAACATTACCTAAACTACATTGGAGAGCTGCTTCACTATTTGAATTAAATAATAACTTCTCTATATTATCGAGTTCTTTTATTTTTTTTAAATAGATCTTTTAGGCGCAGGGTGAGAGCCTAATTTTTTTTATCTCATTAATATTATTAAATCGACTGGCAAATAACATATTATGGGTGTCCATAACAAAGCAATCGGTTAATTTGATAAATGAAAGATTGCTAAAAACGATATTATGTAAATAGGGATAAACAATACAACCTAACAAAACACTATTTGAACTGTTATCCATTTCTTTCACTGCTGTTTCTAGCGTAGGGTGAAGAATAATATTACCTTGTCGATTATTTTTATTTAACCAGTAGTGTGCAGCCTTTTCACAGTTTGTTCCAGAAGGCCCTAATGTATGAATATTTATCATTTTATGATGCCTCAATTATATACGACCAGTTGTGTTAATTAGCTCAGGTAAGCGTTCCCCTTGCTTGATTTTTTTTTATCATACTGCTTTCAATGCGATGAATTTTTTTTTGCTTTTTGTAGTACGCTCTCAATGAGATCTAGAGGAATAATTACGGTGCCATTAGGATCTGAAACGACGAGATCGCCACTATAAATCGTTGAATATTCAATTGTGCAATGAGTTCCGGTCTCACTCACAAGGTAGGCTCCTTGTGTATCTGTGGGAGTAAGATTAGTGGCAATAACGGGTATTGTTAAATCCATCAGTTCATTTTTATCGCGTACAGCTCCTCCGAGAATAACGGCTTCAAATCCGAGCTTCTCAAAATAAGTACAACTCATTCCACCCGCAAGAGCCGCCTCTGTAATTAATTCATAGCCGCCGGCAATATAGATTAATCCTTTGGCCTCTGTTAATTCAGGAACGAGAAAAGGGCTTACTTGCTCCCAAGTTGAGGGCTGTTTTTCCGAGAATAACGGCTTCAAATCCGAGCTTCTCAAAATAAGTACAACTCATTCCACCCGCAAGAGCCGCCTCTGTAATTAATTCATAGCCGCCGGCAAT
>NZ_MIIZ01000682.1:0-4778 GCF_001743005.1 Shigella sp. FC1967
ATTTTCGCCCATGACATAGTGGCATCAAAGGAGAGCGCCCCCAGTTTCCCTAACGAGGTCCCGAACCCTACCACGGAAGATAAATAATCACTGCCCCCCCATTCCCCCCCCCATAGAGGGTGATATTATGGGGTAACCCGTAACTGAATGTGCCTAACGCAAACTTTGATTTCTCTGAGCCTGAGGCATTATATTGCCCTGCCGAGATTTCATATTTAAACGCCCCCTCTCTTTCCATAATGGGTAAACTGCTGCTGGCGATCAATTGCTTGCGTACAGAACCATCTGCTTCTTGGATAAAAAACTTCTAACTCACCAGAAAGCTGGGTTTGTCTTAAATCATCAATTCGAAATGGCCCCGGCGAAACATAGGTTTGATAGACCGTATTGCCATTTTGCTTCACGAGCACCAACGCGTTGGAGTTCGCATATCCAGTGATAACGGGGGCAAATCCACGTTGGGATTGTGGGATCATATCTTCATTTGAGGACAGTGATACCCCTTTAAAAGGGAAGGATTCAAAAATACTCAACACCGGCATAATTTCACCGAGTTGCAAGGTCGATTTTAACGATTTGATATCACGGTATAATCGCACATTATTAAAATTATTTTGGGTATGGCTATTGGAGTCACCGTGACCATCATATTTTGCATAATTACCAAAATAGTTAAAGCGAAAACGCCAAGCTTGGAAATTTATTCCGCCAAAGACTTGGGCTAATACGTTTTTTATATCCGCGCCATCGGTGCGAGAGGTGGAGCCTATCAGTGAATAGTTAAATAATAACGCGGGGATCCCGTCATTCCACAATGCGGGATCAACTTCGCTTTCCGATTTATTTTTCATAATTAACTGAGGAAAGCTCAACTTTAAGGCTAAATCCGAGGTGATAAATGTAGCTCGATAATCGGGAATAAGCGCGGAGAGGTCCTCAATGGGGGCCTCTTTGGGTAAACGTTTAAGCATGGGGACATTCTCAACATCCACGCCTAGCGCTTGCAACTCTTTCGGAGTGAAGACCGGTACCAGTTTGTATTCTTTATTCAAGACAAACTTAACCATTTTTTCTGGCATCGCCTTCTCATTCACACTGATTGATACTAAATAATCCCCAGGTGAAATAGCCCCATCTTTTGAATAGAAAGAGAGATCTAATTGACTATCTTCATTCCCACTAATAAATGCTGGATCAAAATATTCTTCCGCCCACGTTGAGCCCGCATAAAGCGACAATAAAACCGCTAAGGTTAGCTGGCTTAAGGCGTGAAGGCGCCTATTATCAACCACGTTGGGGGTTTGTTTCTGTTTATTTTTCACACAACACCTACATACATTTTAGTCAAGAGGAGGCTTATTTAATTGGAGGGTGTTGTAAGGTTGAACGACACCACTCTGAAGCAAAACCATAATCATTAATTGTTTGCCAATGAATTTGTGTATTGGGTGGGAGCGCTTTAGGATAAATAAAGGTCCCTTGTGCCAACGGTGAAAGCATTATTGTGTTCGGTAAAATATTTTGAGCGTCATTATTGAGTGTGACCGCCACGAGCGTAATAAAATACGGAGTCGTATTTTTTAAAATCATCGCCTTACCGTTATGACTTATGTCAATCAAACAATCATTGTCTTTTTTCTTGTCAGCCAACGCTGCAGGACGAATAAAGACTTTAATAATATTTCGTAAGCCGATCGCCACTGTATTTTTATTTTCTACGGCGTCTTTATCGAGGGCAGGAATAGCCAATACCGCTAAATACCCCAGCGATTCCACTGACTCGTCGGCGTTATTTTTTTTATACAATTTAATCGGTCGGGATTCATGCGCCGCTAATTTAAATAAAGGTGGCGTGATCATCACGGTATTATTTTTTTTTAGATTATCGGGCGATTCCAGTAAATCGGATTTAATTAAATAAGGACGCGAGCTATTATTGGTCATTTGGATCGTTTTACTGTCTTTATCTAAAATGACACGCGTTGTACTTAATACAATGCCGTCATCCGCAAACGATAAAGAATGAAACGTGGCAATGACTAACATACTTAGAAATAAAGAAATTGATTTCATCATTTTTCATTAATCATAGAGAAGGTCAAAACTCACCACGGCTTTCAAGGTTCCCGTTTCCGTTTTCGCTTTATCACACGTTTCATTATCACCACAGGCGATCATCGCATAAAATGGGGTATCCAAATTAAGTGTCGAGACTTTATAGGTTTGGTGATAATCAATAATATCATTATTATTCAGTGAGCTATCCGAATAAGTCGGTGGTGTATCGCTGTGATATAATAAGAACCCCATATTTTTGACGGGTGAATCTTGTGTTTTAAATAACCATTTTCCATCGAGCGTACTAAACCCTGATCCCGAGACTTTTAATTTAGGGGTAATGTTGTCTTCACCATCCACCGCATTACACCGTGAAATATTCAAAATAAAATCACGGGTACGCAACAAGGTTTGCGGTTTAATCTCATTAGTCATCACCGTATCAAATTTAATTTGACTCTGAGAAACCGATAATTCACAAGCCACTTTCACTACATTGGCTTCAAAATTCAGGGGTGCACTGACTGATGCGAGGACACCGGAAGACGTACACAACGTCAGTAAAAAAAGTGTACTCTGCAACACACGCTTATTTTGAATACTCATACATGCCACCCGAATCATTAATTAAGGTCCATTGAATTTTATGTGGGGCAGCAGAAGAGGTCTTTTTCCCAGTGAACGGATATTCAAACGCCTCATAAGGCGGTAGCATTCCTTTACCCACTAAAGGTACTTGTTGACCATCTATTTTGATGTTGACCAACGTAATATAATAAGGAGAAGCATTAGAGACTTTTAATGTCTTGTCTAAAACGTTGAACTGTAAATTAGCTTGAGCCGTTTCAACGCTCATGGGTAAATTTTTAGGACGATAAAAGAGTTTTATCACCGACGAGATCCCAATATTGATGCCCCCAGCGATATTATTTTTTTGTTCGTCTTGATGCTCCATTAACGGGATTGCTTTACTGTTAATATAAAAAATCGATTCGCGATCGTGAGGCAATGACGTCCCCGGTTTGAGCATGATTTTCACACTCGTTGAGGATTGAGGGGCAATTTTGACAATGGATGGTAAAACATAAAATATTTTTTCTTCAGGCCCTGACGGAGTTTTTAATGTCACAGTTTGAGTTAAAACAGACTCCTCTTTCGTGTTATTAATCAGCGTTAAAGGTACGCCCTTTTCCCCTTCAGGGTACACCACTCTTAATGCCCCTAATTGGTAAGAGATCCCCGCAAAAGTATAAGTGGGGCATAATACCATCATGGCACTAAAGCATAACGTCAAAATCGATTTCACAACCTATCCCCCTGATAGAATAAAAGGGAGGTTTCCCCCCCTCATGGTTATTTACTCATAAACAAATGAGAATAAAACAGGTGCTTTAAATGTCCCTGTGGTCACGTCTTGATCAGTGGCAGTCGAGCCATAAGCAGCAGTTAATTTTATTGATACATTGTCCAGAGAAGCGAATTCACCACCTTCTTCTGGTGCTGTGATATCGGCCATTTGGACGGCTTTACCATTTTCAATCGGCTGTTTTTTGTCATCTAAAATCATCACACCCGCATTGCTGGTTGGGTTTTTGCTTTTTTGTAAGAAAATGTTAGTGGTACCAGGTACGGTATCACCGCTAATTTCAACCTGTGCTTTACCCGCTGTTTTCAGTGCATCACAACCACTTAAGGTTAATTGGAAATCGGTTTGACCCGCAGCAACGGGTGTTGATGCAGTAGTGAAATCGGAAGTACGTACACTACCTAAAACCACTTGGTTTTGGCCGTTAACGTTGATATCGCAGCTGACCGCTTGGATATTCCCTAAAAATTCCACGTTGGCTTGGTTAGCCGCTTGTGCTGAGCCCATTCCCATTAATAAGAAAGGAACGGACAGCGCGATTAATTTAGTACGCATAATTAAATACCTTTGAAAAAAATTAAAATGACGCTTATTTGGTTATATTCAGAAAATGACCTCTTTCGATATAACCCCTTTTAAAAAAAAAGAGTCAGCCTATCATTGACTCTTTTTTTAAAGATGATTAAAAAATAGCTTGAATGTGTGGCTAATCGCCCTCGTAAAAAGAGATATATAAAGTGCGATTTAAATTCCATCTTGTTACAAATTACGTATTATTTAAAATAGCAAATGGCATAAAAGAGAACGTGCGTGCTCTTAATTTTATATTTTATTTTTCATTATATAATCAAGAAAATCAAACCAGTCTTTATCTAAGATAATTAAAATGGCGTTCATGGTTTCGATATTAATGCTAGTCATCGCATTTTCATAACGTGATATTTGCTGCTGACTTACATTTAATAACTCACCCAATCTTTTACCTGACAAAGACTTATCATTACGCGCATTTCTAATATATATGCCAATATTTCTCCTTAATAATAAATCATTATTTTTTTTTCATATGATAAGGCCGTATTTTTGTTTAAATCATAATAAATGAATTATCTTAAAGTATCTAATTTGACTAATCAAAATTAGATATCTTTTATTATTTAATGTACTTTGACTTTTCTTTGTTTTTTTATTATTTACATTATTTCCTGAGTAAAATCTAATACTAATATCAAGGTGTGTAAATACGTTATTATCGATCGATAAGTGCATTTTCAATAGGCTTTATCTATCAAAAATAATAATATTGATCGTTTTTTTTACTATTATTTTTATTTTTATTTTCACTTCATTATCA
>NZ_MIIZ01000683.1:0-4749 GCF_001743005.1 Shigella sp. FC1967
CGAGGCGGACTCAAACACGAGAACTTGATTCTGCCTCCTTATAAAGGAGCTGTCAAGAAGATGAACAAATATTCTCTGATTAGAGTGATTGTTATAAGTGTAAATATCACGCTATTACTGATAACTTTATTCTATAATAATCCAATCGAGAATTTCACTATTCAGAGTGAATATATAAATGTTCAGGTTAAGTTTATCAACAATAAACACTAACCTTGTGGGGGAGCAATCCCCCGCAGTTTTCTAATTAAGTGATTGCGGTTTAATCTAAGCGCCCTAATTTACAAGAAGAGGTAACCATTATCTGTTACCTCTTCTTTTATTTATAACTTAACGAATCAATTATTTACTTTAAATAATAAAGAGTCATATCTTTATTTATTATTGCTAATAAATGTATTGTCTCATTTAAATAGTTTGCTATGCTCTGCGCGGGTGCTTGGATCAATCTGGTTCAAGCATTTTGCAAGTACCAGAAAGAGAAAAGCCCCGGAAAATATATTGTGTATATTCACCGAGGCGGACTCAAACACGAGAACTTGATTCTGCCTCCTTATAAAGGAGCTGTCAAGAAGATGAACAAATATTCTCTGATTAGAGTGATTGTTATAAGTATAAATATCACGCTATTACTGATAACTTTATTCTATAATAATCCAATCGAGAATTTCACTATTCAGAGTGAATATATAAATGTTCAGGTTAAGTTTATTAATAATAAACACTAACCTTGTGGGGGAGCAATCCCCCGCAGTTTTCTAATTAAGTGATTACGGTTTAATCTAAGCGCCCTAATTTACAAGAAGAGGTAACCATTATCTGTTACCTCTTCTTTTATTTATAACTTAACGAATCAATTATTTACTCTAAATAATAAAGAGTCATACCTTTATTTATTATTGCTAATAAATGTGTTGTCTCATTTAAATAGTTTGCTATGCTCTGCGCGGGTGCTTGGATCAATCTGGTTCAAGCATTTCGCAAGTACCAGAAAGAGAAAAGCCCCGGAAAATATATTGTATATTCACCGAGGCGGACTCAAACATAGACAATTTGATTCTGCCTCCATTTTTATCGGAGTGCAAGAGGAAATGAAAAAATATTCTTTAATCGGACTCATGATCGTGACGATGATAATATCGAATAACGCATTATTACAGAATAAACCTTTTCGTTTATTCACACCAACTAATGGATATTTAATAATTCAGATTAATATATTTTTACGTTATATTAATCTTGTGGGGGATTACTCCCCCACAATTTCCCAATCCTATTGTTGTGTTTTATCTAAGCACCCTAACTTATAATAAGAGGTAACAGATTATTGTTACCTCTTATTATTATATAAAAACCGTCCCTATTTTTGGTCGGGAACCTAGATAGGAAAATATTGCGCGGAAGGTATGTAAAGTGCAAGAAAAATAACAAAGTTCAATATCAACGCTCTAGGAATTTTACAAAAGACTTAAAACTTCACTTCCTGCTAATAAATAAGCACCAGCACCATAATCCATATTATGCTCAAACTTGACCTCTCGCGGATTAAATGCCGGAAGTTGTACCCAGCCTATCATGCCATTGTCATGAATACAGGTTTGTAATGCTGACCACGCTCTGTTTAATGCAGGTAAATACACCTCTTTTTCTAGTACTCCCTGATTAATTCCCCATGCGAGTCCATAACAAAATAACGCTGTTGCTGAACTTTCTGGTGCAGGAAAATTATCAGGATCGAGTAAGCTGGTTCGCCAAAAACCATCTTCATGTTGATAATCTAGGATGGATGTCGCTAATTCTTTAAATAATGCAATATAACGTTCACGACCATGATAATCATCAGGCATATATTTTAGGATACGAGGTATCGAAGCAAGAACCCAACCAATACCACGGCTCCAAAATACTTTTTCACCATTAGCCTCGCGTAATTCATTGCCTTCACCATCAGGAATATAGCGATGATCACGGAAGATAAGCCCTGTTTCAGGATCACGTAAATGTTCAATCGCATCCCAATAAGCCGTATGCATGTAATCCAAATAACGTCGTTCGTTGGTAATTTCAGCCAAAGTAGCAAAACCAGGAGGCGCCATAAAGAGAGCGTCACACCACCACCAATCTTCACGACCCGGTTTAGGATCATCAAGCATAATGTCAAATGCTTTAATGGTTGGCTCCAGAATTTCAGTTTGTTCAAAAAGCGGACTTACTGCAAGATAAGCTTGTACACAAACATGATCATCTGCGAAACGAGCATTAGGACCCGTTCTAAATCCTGTATGTAACGTGTAATTCAACACACCATTAAGATACTCTTCGTCTTGCGTTGCCTGCCATGCGGCACTTACGCAACTCCATAAAACACCGCGCTCCCAATCAGTGTCTTTAATAAAACGGGTTTTACCACTACGGCGGCGAACACTACGAACTTGATTAGCCGATTGATAACGATACACTCGCTTCATGTTTTGTAATACAAACTCTCTTTGCAAAGTCTCTGTATTAGCGTGTTCCATCCTACTTCTCCATGAAATTAACGAGCTAACCAACCACCATCAACCGCAATGGTGTATCCATTTACATAATCACTCGCTTTAGACGCTAAGAAAATCGCAGGACCAGCAACATCTTCAGGCGTTCCCCAACGTCCAGCAGGAATTCGCTCTACAATAGCGGCATTACGAACATCATCAGCACGCAGTGCCGCGGTGTTATCTGTTGCCATATAGCCCGGAGCAATAGCATTTACATTGATATTATATTGAGAAAGTTCAGTCGCCAATGCGCGAGTTAATCCCATGACTGCAGATTTACTTGCGGTGTAAGAAGGTACACGAATTCCGCCTTGATAAGAGAGCATAGAAGCAATATTAATTATCTTGCCTCCCTCTCCTTGTTTCACAAATTGACGAGCGACTTTTTGAGATAAAAAAAAACAGTGTTTTCTGATTAATATCAATCACATCATCCCAATCTTTTTCACTAAATTCCAAGAGATCTTCGCGGCGAATAATACCTGCATTATTCACTAAAATATCAATGCGCCCCATGACAGAAACGGCTTCATCCACCAGCGCTTGCAATCCATCTTGTTTCATTAAATTTTGCGTAATGTAATGAAAGCGACGCCCCAATGCTTCTACTTGTTGACGAGTTTCAGGTGCATCTTGAATACCCACCCCCACAATATCTGCACCCGCTTTGGCTAAACCGATCGCCATGCCTTGACCTAATCCAGTATTACAACCCGTGACAATAGCAACCTTGCCATTTAAATCGAATAAATTCATAACAATAACCTCTTAGGTGTGGCTATAAAGCCACACCTTTTTATATGTAGGGTAAAAAGAAAATATGACTATTTGTGATTATTTCAGATCTTTCATTGCAACATGATCCATATCGTGGAAGACCTGATTTTCACCAACCATTCCCCAAATAAAGGTATAAGATGCAGAGCCAACACCAGAATGAATTGACCAGCTAGGACTTATCACGGCTTGCTCATTACGGACAACTAAATGACGTGTTTCCGTTGGTTCTCCCATATAATGGAAAACCACATTGTCCTCTTTCATATCAAAATAGAGATAGACTTCCATACGACGCTCATGGGTATGGCAAGGCATGGTATTCCATAGGCTACCCGGTTCAAGAACCGTCATCCCCATAGACAATTGGCATGTAGGCAAAACTGAAGGGTGTAAGAATTTATAAATAGTACGAACGTTACAGTTTTCTACATTACCAATTTTTTCTGGTGATGCTTGCTGTTGTGTTATTTTGCGCGTTGGGTAAGTATGATGGGCTGGCGCGCAATTCATATAAAAACGAGCCGGTGTTTCTACACTATCACTGGTAAATTCAACACTTTTAGCACCCATTCCAATGTAAATCGCTTCACGAGCACCAATATCAAACACTTCACCATCAACAATCACTTTGCCAGCACCACCAATATTAATGGCACCTAACTCACGTCTTTCTAAAAAGAAATCAACGCCTAATGCTTTACCTGCCATTAACGCTAAAGGCTGTGTTGTAGGAACAATACCGCCAACAATAATGCGATCTATATGGCTATAAGTGAGATTCATTTCCCCTTCACAGAATAGGTTTTCAATCAGGAACTCCTTGCGAAGTCCTTCTGTATCAAGCCTTTTAGCATGTTCACTATGAATTGGCTGACGAATTTCCATTATAAATACCTCATTTTTACAGATGGGTGCATAACTGAAAAACTATGCATTTTCCCCGGATACAGAGTAAATATGATTTCCTCTGATGAATGTATCGGTGAGATGAAAACACTCATCCACCACAGCAAAGCTGGCTTCTCGCCCCGCTTTGATATAACCCAATTTATCGCCGATACCGAGATACTCGGCAGGGATCGCACTCGCCATTTGCACGGCTTCCCACTCAGGGACATGAGCGAGTTGCACCATATTTCTTAATGCACTATCTAAGCTACAAGTACTTCCAGCCAACGAGCCATCGGCTGTTTTTGCTTGACCTTGGGTGACGCACACTGTTTGAGCGCCCAGCGTGTAATCACCATCAGGTAATCCCCCCGCACGCATGCAATCTGTAATTAAAGCGAGTTGTTGGTAGCCTTTCATGCGATACGCTAATTGCATCATAACGGGGATGAACATGAATGCCATCTGCGATCAATTCCGCCAAGACATTGTGATATAACACGGCACCACAACATCCTGGCTCGCGATGATGAAGCCCCGTCAT
>NZ_MIIZ01000684.1:0-4746 GCF_001743005.1 Shigella sp. FC1967
AATACCATTTTATACATACTTGTAGATAAATGGGCTTATGGATGGCGCGACTTAATGGATTTAAGCGTTAGCTAGGAAGCATTTAAAATCCCCTTTAAAGGTTGAAAAGGGGATTTATTTTTATGTCTATTTTGGATAGGGGTTGATAGCCGTCGCTACATTAACATGGTAACTTACTCAAGTAGTAACCCGTCAATGACGTTTATTTCGATGAAAATAAACGCTGTTTTGATTAATAAACAATTAGCGTGGTAGTTTTTTATGATCCCTTATCAATCAACTTTGACGTTTTGGTTTGAAGAATGCACGCCAGAGCAATGGTTTAAAAAAGATAGCCAGTTTGATAAAGAAATTAGCCGTAGATTTGGTGAATTATGTTTAAGTGCAAGTCGTGGTGAACTGGCATCATGGAGAGAAACAATAGAAGGGCGCTTAGCTGAGATCATTATTCTTGATCAGTTCTCTCGTAATATTTGGCGTGATACGCCAAAAGCCTTTGCCCAAGATAATATGGCATTAGTCTTAGCACAAGAAGCTATCCAGTTACCTGAATACCTGACATTAACACCCGTTAAACGTAAGTTTATGATCATGCCATTTATGCATTCAGAATCCCCTAAAATTCATCAAGATGCAGTTATCTTGTTTTCTCAAATTAATGATGAAAATACTTATCAATATGAATTAAGGCATAAAGAAATTATTGATAAATATGGTCGCTATCCTCATCGTAATGAAATTTTAGGCCGAACATCTACACCAGAAGAACGCGATTTTTTACAGCAACCAGGTTCTTCATTCTAAAAAAAATGCATACCTAAAAGGGTATGCATTTTTGTTTCTTTTTTATGGTTGATTAATCAGCCATAACATCAAGATTACATTGTAATATGCCATAAGTTATAGAACGCGATACGGCCTGATAGCTCAGCAATAATCACTGCCGCAGCACAAGTGACCAGTGTCATTTTGGATGCCTGTGCTTTTAGTGCAGTAAATCCTACGATAACAATACCTAATGCTAATACCGCTAATTGGAATCCCCAGAAAAAGAGATTGGTCAGCACTCAGTTGAGGGCCTGTAAAGCCAAGAAAACTGACATAACCAGAGCGTGTAGCAAAAGTGATAATAGCACCGATAATAAAAGACAATGCGCCTAAACGTCTTGCACCTGTTGCCATTGCTAAGACACCACCGCCGACTAACAGCGTCATCCAGAATTGCAATGTGGTGTAATCAGTATTCCAGTTAGCAATAGTTGGAATGTGGTAAACCTGAGGGATTGACCAAACAAAAGCTAAACCAAAAACAACAGTCAGCAGATTACAGATTTCACGTAATCCTTTCCATTTTTTCATTATCGTGAGCGCAACAGTTGCAAAAGCAAAACCTGTAAACACACCACTTAAAAACGCTTCGTTACTCATTGGAGAACGACCAACGCCTAAGAGCATATTGAAAAAACGTAATGGTTGACCAACGTGTAATCCACCAATACCTAAGCCAATTAATGTTAAGACTAAAGCTAAAATATTGGCATTACGCAGCTGGTTTTCATCAATTTGACCTAATTTTTTACTGATATAAGCAATAAGAAACAAGCCTGCTGCTGATGAACCTAAAACAGTAAAAAAGACTAGAGGAAGTTCATGCATGGTTTATACCTCCGCCGCATTTTGAACTGAGCCGGTTTTATCACCAGAAGGTTTAGCGTCTTTGTGTGCTTTGATCACGATATTGGGATTGGTCAAGCTAGGATCAGGCATTGGGGCGATACCACATTCAGTACCATGTTTTGCTCTGATCACTTCAATATCATCAAAATCAAGTGCACGTTGAGGGCAAGACTCAACACAAACTGGTTTCATGCCTTGTGCTACACGTTCGTAGCAACCATCACACTTAGACATGAGTTTTTTCTTCTCATCGAATTGTGGTGCACCATAAGGGCAACGTAATTCGCAATAACGGCAACCGACACAGATATCTTGGTTGACAACCACTAAACCATCTTCTTCACGTTTATGCATAGCGCCAGTTGGGCAACCTGCAACGCAAGTAGGGTTTGAACAATGGTTACAAGAAATGGATAAATAATAACTATAGATATTTTGTGTCCAGATCCCGTCTTGTTTTGCCCAACTACCACCACCGTATTCATAAACACGACGGAATTTAGGGCCTAAATCTAAATCTTTTTCATCCTTGCAACTGACTTGACAGGTTTTACAGCCAGTGCATTTGGTGGAGTCAAAATAAAAACCATATTGCTTCATGAGTTAACTCCTTATGCACGTTTCACTTCAACAAGGTTTGTATGTTGTGGATTTCCTTTAGCAAACGGCGATGGGTGCCAGCTTGTTAATGTATTAATACATCCACCAGTATCTACACCTGTTGTATCAAGTGAACGCCATGCACCTTGCGGTACAGCAATCACACCAGGTAATACACGATCGGTCACTTTGACAAGAATATTTAAACGACCACGATCATTATAAATCTCAGCAATATCGCCAGATTTTAATCCACGTTCAGCAGCATCAATTGGATTTAACCAGAATTGATGAGGGATCGCTTCTCGTAACATAGCAACATTATAGTAACTAGAGTGAACGTGACCTTTATCGTGGAAACCCGTCATTTGCAGAGGGAATTTCTCTTTAAGCTTAACGTTTTCAACGCCTTCTTCATTCTTACAATATTCTGGAATTGCAGGGATACGGTCGCCTTCTGGTAAAATCCAGCCATCGGTATCTTGCATTAATTTTTCAGAATAAATTTCAATTTTACCTGACGCTGTTTTTAATGGATTAGCGATAGGATCTTGACGGAATGCTTCAAGTGCAACGTATTGATTACGGTTAGGTAATTTACGATCGATAATTCCTACATCATTAGTTTCTGCAAATGTCGGTAGTGCAGGATTTTTCTCACGCATTTGGTTATAGCAATATTCAATCCACTCTTCGTAAGTACGACCTTCAGTGAATTGCTCTTTGGTGCCCATCTTTTCTGCAATGTCGGTTAAAACATCATAGCAAGGGCGGTTTTCCCAAAGTGGTTTAATTGCATTTTGTAAACGAACGACATAGTGGTAAGCACCACTTGCGTAAGAGTTATTGATAAGATCGTTTGTCTCAACGGTTGTCACATCTGGTAGTAAGATATCGGCGTATTTTGCAGAAGGCGTCATGTGGTTATCCCACACTAAAATAAACTCACATTTTGATTCATCTTGAAGTAAATCATGTGTTTTATTCAAGTCAGCGTGTTGGTTACCAATCACGTTACTGGAATAACACCACATAAATTTAATACCCGTATCGAGTTTATCTTTATTTCTGACCCCCGCATTTTTACTGGTAAGTTGATCACCGCGAGCAATTGCTTCAGACCACATAAATGTTGGAATTAATGTCTTAACTGGATTAGGTAGCGCAAAACTCGCAACTGGATAAGCCACGTTACCGCCCCAACAGCCTGTATTTGTACCAGGACGACCAATATGACCTGACATTAATGGTAGCATCATAATCGCACGACATGCTTGCTCACCATTTGAAGTGCGTTGGATACCCCAACCTTGAGAGATCCACGCAGCTTTTGCACCGCCAATTTCACGCGCTAATTGGATAATACGAGCAACAGAAATACCCGTTAATTTACTTGCCCACTCTGGTGTTTTTGCAATGCCGTCAGGACCATTACCTAAAATGTAATCTTTATAAGAGCCATTTTCAGGTGCTGACGCAGGTAATGTTTGTTTATCCCAACCGACACAATATTCACGTAAGAAATCTTCATCGGTGATGCCTTCTTGGATCATCACATAGCCTAATGCAGCGACTAACGCGGCATCAGTACCTGGATAAATGGGGATCCATTCGGCGCCTAATGTTGTCACACTGTCGGTACGACGAGGGTCAATGATGATAACTTTACTTTTGCTCTTATCTAACGCATTTAACGTTTCATAGAACTGACCACCACCAGACATACGTGTTTCAGCAAGGTTATGACCAAACATCACGACCAAATCTGAATTCTCAATTTCTGTTAATAGTGATTCCAGCATGTCACCATAAACATAAGGCACAATACCGGTTAATTGAGAGTATGAATAAGTACCATAGTCACTTAAAAAACCACCCACTGTACTTAATAGGCGCTTACATGCCGTTCTACCGTGTAGGTTTGCGCCGGTAGAGCCTGTACCATATTGGTAATAAATAGACTCATTACCGTATTTTTCAATGGTATATTTTAATTTTTCCGCGATGATTGAAGTGGCTTCATCCCAAGAAATACGCTCAAATTTACCCTCACCACGCTTACCAACACGCTTCATGGGGTATTTTAAACGGTCTGGGTTATACGTTTTCCAACGCACAGAACGACCACGCAGACACGGACGAATTTGGTGAAGACCAAATGTTGAATCGTCATACATCGTTTCATTCGAAATACGACGAATAACGCCATCTTTCACATGAACTTTTAATGGACAACGGCTACCACAGTTCACTAAACATGCACTGTATTTGATAGTTTCAGAAGTCTCATCAGGACGAATACCCTGGGGAGTTTGAGCATTAGCAGCGAATGGTAATGAAACCGTTCCTGCAACCGCAGCAGCACCAGAAATAACTGCCGCAGACTGAATGAATCCACGCCGACTCATTTCAGTAATAGAAGTATTATTTTTAATTTTTGACATTGACATTACCCTAACATTTTTTACA